>JAYVJN010000242.1:0-5105 GCA_043769325.1 Acidobacteriota bacterium | reverse complement strand
GAAGATTTGTCTATTTCCGCTTTGTGGGGCGCAGTCGAGGCGGCCCGCGCGGGTGTGACCTGCGTGGGCGACGCGAGTACGGAGGGCTTGACGACACTGCGCGCCCTGCGTGAGACAGGTTTGCGCGGCGTGGCGTTCGTAGAATCTTTCGGCCCCGACCCAGCCCTGGCGCAAGAGAATTTCGTGCTGCTGCAAGAGCAAATCGCCGCTATGCGCGAACTGGCAACGCCGCTGGCCCGCGTCGGCGTTTCGCCCCACGCGCCTTACACGGTTAGCGCCAAGCAGTTAGAGCTAATCGCGGATTTTGCTTTGGCGGAACACCTGCCCGTGATGATGCACGCGGCAGAATCAGCGGTAGAAGATGAATTATTGCGTCACGGGCGCGGCCCTTTTGCGGAAAGGTTGGCGGCGCGGAGTATCGCCTGGCGCGCGCCGCAAGTGTCGCCGGTGCAATATCTTAAACAGTCCGGCTTGCTTGCCACGCGCCCTTTGCTGGCGCATTGCGTCCGCACGGGCGAGGCCGATTGGGAGACGCTGCAAGAATACGACGCAGCCGTCGCGCACTGCCCGAAATCCAACGCCAAACTCAACCATGGGCGCGCCCCTTTCGCGGCTTTTTTGCGCCAGGGTTTGCGCGTCGGACTTGGCAGCGATTCCGTCGCCGGCAACAACACCTGCGACATACTGGAAGAATCTCGCTTCGCCATGTTGCTGGCCCGCGCCGGCGGCGATTTTGTTTCTTTACCGCAAGTTTTCACCGCCGCGACAGATGGCGGCGCACGGGCCTTGCGTCTGGAAACCCAAATCGGCGCGTTGACCCCGGGCCGGCAAGCCGATTTTATCGCCGTCGCGCTTGACGGCGTGCACCAAACGCCCGTCCACGACCCACGCGCCGCCGTCTTTGCCGCTTCGTCGGGCCGCGACGTTAAATTAACCGTCGTCGCCGGACGCGAAATCTACCGCGACGGGCGTATGCTGACGGTTGACGAAAACGAATTGCGGGCGCGGGTGCGCGAGGTTGCCGCGAAATTGGTTTAGTCAAATAAACGGTTCACCTTGGGCTGCGGTTGCAAGCCGAAATGTTCGTAGGCCAGGCGCGTTGCCATGCGTCCGCGCGGGGTGCGGTTGAGAAAGCCGGTCTGAATCAGGTATGGTTCAATGACCTCTTCGATGGAATCCTTTTCTTCGTGAATCGCCGCGCCCAGAGTGCCGAGTCCGACGGGGCCGCCGTCGAATTTTTCCATGATGATTAAAAGCAGCTTGCGGTCAACTTCATCAAGTCCGTAAGTATCCACTTCCATACGGTTTAGTGAACTTTTAGCGACTTCATGAGTAATGCGCCCGTCGTGTTCGACCTGGGCAAAATCGCGCACGCGGCGCAATAAACGATTGACGATGCGCGGCGTCCCACGAGCCCGGCGGGCGATTTCACGCGCCCCTTCGTCGTCAATTTCCACGCCCAAAATTCCCGCCGAACGCTTGCAGATAATTTCCAAGTCCTCGTGGTTGTAAAAATCGAGGTGAAAGTTGATGCCAAAACGCCCGCGCAGGGGGGCCGTTATCAAACCGGCCCGCGTGGTCGCGCCGATGAGCGTAAACTTTGGCAAATCAAGCTTTATCGAACGCGCCGAAGGCCCTTGCCCGATGATAATGTCAAGCTGGAAATCCTCCATCGCCGGATACAAAATCTCTTCGATGGCCGGATGCAGACGGTGAATCTCGTCTATGAATAAAACGTCGCCTTCTTGCAAATTGGTCAGAATCGCCGCCAAATCGCCCGATTTTTCAATCACCGGCGCGGACGTGGCCCGCAACGCGCAACCCATTTCGTTAGAGCAGATTACGGCCAGCGTTGTGTTGTGGTTAAAAAAGCCGTTAGCGATAAACGAGTGCGTGCCAGGCACAACAAAATCGAAGGCTTCGGCGGCAGACTCGTTTACCACATTGACTTTATCCCAATAAAATTGCGGATTAGTGAGAGTTTGTAAGGTTTTATATTCGGCTTCCTGTCGCATGGACCCCGGCAACAAAGATAGATAGTTTTCTATCTGCGGGCGCGTCGGGGTGCGGTCATTAACTCTAACATGATGAAAGGTTTTATGTACCGCGCGGGGCAAAGGCCGTGCTTTTTTCAGCAATGTTTTAAGCAATCCGTTGGAGTGCGGCACTAATTCGCTTCTTTGCCAACCTCGTTTGACTTTATACAATGCCTGGGCGCGGGCATTTTTGCGCTTTAACCTGAAGCCAACCAATTCGTGAAACACACGGGCTTGGTCTCCGGCAATGTAAAGCTGCCAAAACCCTTCCCCTTTCACTTGTTTTTCACGGCGATTGCCAATGATGCCCAAATTTGCCAAAAGTAATTGCACTTGGCGGACAAGTTCGGCAGAACGCGAACCCAGTTCGACATAACCATCTTTCTGAACGTAACCATCGGCATCAAAAAGGCCCTGTAAGAAACCGATAACTATTTCTCGCGGGCTGCTCAAAATCGCCGCCGGCACGCCCTTTTCCCTAGCATTTACGGGCTTTACGCCAAAATCCAAACACACTTTACCGATGCTCTGGCTAAAACGCAGCTTGGCAGCTTGGCCAGGATACTTGGCAACCGTTGGAGTTCTCCCGAAATGTTTGGCTGTGATACGTTGCAACTCCCCTTGTATCTCCGGCTCTTCGCAAGTAATGACAAAAGCGGGGAACCCGTTTTTTTTCTCTATGTTGCCGTCACCAACCAAAACGCCGAGCAAATAAGCCAAGTCCGTATCCAATTGAATAGTTCGCTCACGTTCCACAATTGGCGCGGAAAACTCCGGCAAGTTACGCGCCCTATGAGGCAACGCGCAGCCATTTGACAAGGCCAGCCCAAGACTATGCGCCAACACTTGCGGCTTGGTATTGGCCGGTTTCCCGCCACTGGCTTGGGCGTAAGCGTAGCGCAACTCAATCGCCGCCGGTGGACGCTCCAATTTCGCACTCAAAGCTTTATGTAATCCTAAAATTACGGTTTCACTCTCCGCCCGCCGGTCTGCCGGACTATCAGACTTCCATTGCGTCTGCCGAATAGACTCTCCCCAGACGTTCATTCCGCGCCCGATGGCAACATAATCATCCGGCGTCAGTTGCCCCAGCTGCCTCCATTGCGGCCCGTCCGGTGTAGCAACCAGCACCGGATGATGTGGCGTGCCCTCCAAAACAAAACCGGAACGGGTTTGCACGCGGCGTGTCGGCACAAAACCACTGGCATAAATATGCGACGTTGTTTCCAACCCGTGAACGCCGTAAACCTCAATCGCCAAAGAGCGATTAGTGTTCGCGGGAAAATCTGCCGGCAACAAGTCACGAAAAGCGATTAAACCGTTTTGGGTCAAAATCAAACTATCTGCGGTTATGCACTTCCCCGTGCCCGGCGGGCCGGACAAGAGAACGTGGTCAAGGGCCTCGCGCCGTTGCAGCGCGGCCTTCAAATAAACGCGCAGATTGTCCTTCACGCGCTTTTGCCCGATGTATTCGCCCAATTGCGTCGGGCGCAAACTCAATTCAAATTGCCGCTCGTCGTCCACAGGATTGCCGTCGCGGTTGTTAGCTGGTTCCGTCATGCTGTTTGTTTAGAATAAATATCGGTCACGAAGTTTGCGTCAGATACGGTAAATTGCCGGCTTTGAGCATGATAACAATATGTTGGATACGTTCGTATTCATCCAATTCGGCTTTTTCGTTTGCTGTCGCCAGACCTTTGTGTTCGCGGGCCATCAAGTCCCGCGTTCTTTCCGCCATTTCCGGCGTGGCTCTGAAAGCTGCTATCTGTTCCGGCGTGGGCCGGCTGGCGAGAAAATCCAACACATAGCGATACACCTGAAGCGGCACGACGGGCTGGTGTAAACTCTGGGCCAGGAGCTGCGGCAAGCGGTCTTTCGCCTTTTCGATTTCTGCCGAAAGCTCATCCGGCACTTCAATTGTGATAGTCGCCATAAATCAATCTCATCCTTTCGCCAAAAGCTGTAAACTACGGCGTATCAACGCTTGCACGGTATTGGCCGCGCCTTCGCCAGTGGCGGTTTTGATGGCTTTGTCGGCGGCGGCGCGTTGATAGCCCAGGTTGAGCAGGGCCGAGAGCGCGTCCTCGCGCAAGGCGTCGGCGGGCGTGGCCGGCGTCGGCGTGACGCCAACCGCACCTTCCAGGCCCGGCGTCGCCAGCGTAGCGATTTTGTCGCGCAGTTCCAACACGAGGCGTTCGGCGGTCTTACGGCCCACGCCCGGCAGACGGGTCAGCCGCGCCAAATCGCCGGAGCGAATCGCGCTGATAAGTTCGTCGGGACTGAGGCCCGACAGCATCGCCAAAGCCAGTTTCGGCCCCACGCCGTTGACCGTCAAAAGCGTGACGAAAATCTCGCGTTCGCGGGGCGTTTTGAAGCCGTAAAGCTGTATGGCGTCTTCGCGCACCTGCGTGTAGATGCTCAGTTGCACCGCCGCGCCGGGTTCTTCCAAATCGTAAAAGGTCGAAAGCGGGATGCTAACTTCATAGCCCACCCCGTTTACATCCACAATCACGCTCGCCGCCTGGCGCGCCAGTAATTTGCCGGAAAGATATGCAATCATCGGTTTGTTGGTCGAAAGTCAAAGGTCATATAGCAGTTTTCAGCGGCCTGTGGTCAGTGGTCGGTAGTTTCGCCGTTGAGAAAACTAGGGTTACAGTATAGCTTGGCGTTAAACTGAAATGAAATCCGCTGTAAAGTCTAAAGTCAGTTTGCCGGTTGAATTTTCGCCGCCAACTTTTGACGTTAGACTTTTGACTTTCGACATCGCAAAAGCATTATGGCGCAAAACAATAACAACGGCAATCGTGCAACATAATCTAACGGATGCAACGCTCTTTGTCTGACCACTGACCACTGACTACTGAAAACTGCGGTAAGTTGGTATAATGCGGCGGTACGGCGAGTTAAGGATTTGTCTGAACGCATGAAAGCAGAGAAAATTTCGGAACTAACAACCAACCGTTTAAGCGTTTACTTGCGCTGTCTCAATATGTTAGCGGCGGCGGGCGGTGAGACAATATCTTCGCAAGAGTTAGCCAAACAGTTTAGCCTCAATTCGGCGCAGATTCG
>JAYVJN010000241.1:0-10938 GCA_043769325.1 Acidobacteriota bacterium | reverse complement strand
CTGCTCAAACCGGGCCGCCATGTCTTTCGCCGCCGCCCCGCGCATAAAATCCTCAAGCAAACCCAAACTACGGTAGTGCTGAATCTCGACGAAGAAACTATTGCCTATTTCCAATGCCGCGCCGCCGAACAGAACGCGACCACAGTAGAGGCGCAAATCGCCGCCGACATCAGCAACCTGGTCAAACGCGATGCGGCATAACGCAAATGAAACGCAAGCCGATTTTTCCGTTGCTGTCATTTGAGCTTGAACGGATGCCGACCAAGCAACTGCTGGCGCGGCTTAAATGTCTGCACCAATGCGAAGAATCACTGGCAACTTCCGACAGAGATGAATCAGACCAAGCGACACCCAACACCATTGAGTTTAAGCAAACCCCGGCATGGATGACGGCTTACGCCCAAGTGAAGGAAATTTTGGCGCGACGTGAGCAAACCCCCGTTAGCAAAGCATCGCGGCCAACCAAGCGCGGTGCCGCCGCCCGCAAAACAAAAAGCCCGTAATATCCTTTTATTCGTGCCCGTAAATGCTTTCGCGCGCGAGTTCCACCGTTTCGCCGCGCAGCCGCGCAGCCGCCAGTTCTACGGCTTCGTAAATTTTGATGTAGCCGGTGCAGCGACACAAATTACCCGCCAGGGCGGCGCGGATTTCGTCACGGGTTGGCGAAGCGTTCCGCTCCAATAACTCTTTAGCTACCAACAGAAAGCCGGGCGTGCAATAGCCGCACTGGGCCGCGCCGAGGTCGGCGAAGGTATCTTGTAAGGGGTGTAAGATGCCGTTTTCGGCCATCCCTTCGACGGTCATAACTGCGCGGCCTTCGGCTTCCAGGCCTAACATCAAACACGATAAAACTGAACGCCCGTCAACTAAAACGGCGCAGGTGCCGCATTCGCCGAGTTCGCAGCCGTGTTTGGTGCCGGTCAAATTTAAGTCTTCGCGGAGGACTTCGAGCAGCGTTTTGTGAGGCAAAAAGGCGGCTTCCGTCGCGTCGCCGTTGAGCGTGAAAGGGATGATAACTTTTTGTTGTGCCATGAATTTACTATTCTCAAAATACGATTATATAACATTGGCGCAACGCGCCGGGTAGTAAGCAGGTGAGCAAAAGTTATCAGGTATTATAAAAGTTAGAGTTACGCCTTGAGGCGTAACTCTGAGCGAAAACAAAACGCCGCAAAACTTTTGCTCACCTGCTTAGAAACCGCGAAGCCAGTAGGCATGGGCTGTGCATTAAGCGGCGGGCGCAAGCGACCCTTCCCGACCTGCCAGGTAGTTTAGCGGGCGAGGTTATCTTGTTTGCGCCTCTACGGTTAGAGTTTTTACCAAGCCTGCCCAGCGACCTGGCAGGTGGGGGAAGGGTCGCTTGCGCCCATCTTCCGCAGACGCTTTTACGGCGCGAATTGGGCGGCCACCGCGCCGATTAACCCGAACGACGAGTGCGTCCGTTTCTCGAAACCATCGCCTGACAAGCGCGTTTCGCTCACGGCGTAAGGCAATTGGATAAGCGCGTTGGTTAAAGCGGCGGGCTGGGTATTGTCGGTGGCAACGACGGCGAGAAAAGCGCGGGCCGCCTTTTGGTCGTTGGTGTAAGTGACGACTTGCGCGCCGGTTACGGGCGGGAAGGTGGCGCGGAAGGCCGGGTTTTCGGCGCGGGTTGTCAGGCATTCCCGCACATTTGCCGCCGGCCCCAACAAGAAATAACCGCCGGCAAAGGCGCACGCGCCGCGCTCTTCGTCGGCAGCCGTGAGCAGTTCGGCATCCCCGATGGTTTCGCGCCGCGCGTCCGCGCCCAGACGTTTGCCGGCGAAAGCGCGTAAGGCCGTTTCGTCATTGACTTTAACAATCGTTACCGCGCCGCCGTTGGCTTCGTCAAGCCGCAAGGTCGCGGCTTCCGGGCCAAGTGCTTTGAGAAACGCGCCCGGTTCTTCGATGCCGTAAGGTTGAAACGCCGCCGCCAACAGCCGCGTCACCAAGACCGCGCCCACAATGTCTAGCTGCGCCGCCAAACCCCGATTCAAACCCGCCCAAGCCACCGCCGGTTGACGGAAATTATACTGCGACAAAGAGTAAGCGCGGGCCGGCGCAAACTGCGACAAGTTCTGCGCACCATTGTTTTCCGCCGCCAAAGGTTCGCGCAAGCTATCGGCGAGGCCGTTTTTCAGCGTGAGGAAATAGCGGTCTTCCATATTTCCCTGGTTTACGCGCGCGCTCCAACCCAATCCGTTAGTGATTTTCGGCGGCAACGCGGGCAAGAGGCTATTGACGGCTATGCCGATACGCGGGTCTGATAACACAAGGGGGGCCGCGTAAGCTGTGGCAGCGAGTTTGAGAATTTCGCTAAGTCCTTCGGGCGCAACGTAACCAAAGGCCAGAGAGTTCGCGGCGTCCACACGAGAGCGCATCTCGGTAAGCCCTGCGTTGCCTTCCAGACTAGGCCGTGCGCCGTTTTTGGCGTCCAGGCAAGCCCGCGCTGCCGCCTCGCCCGGCCCAATGATAATGACGCTGCCGGAAAAAACCGCCACAATGCTTTTGCCGCTCTCAGGCGCGTGCCAGAAAGTAAATCCCGCGCCATTCTCCTCGCGCCGTTCGACTCGTGGCGAACTGTAAGCGCGTGTGGCAAACGCGCCGATTTTCTCTTCGACAACGGCCCGCAGACGCGCCGCGTTTGTGTGAGTTTCGACGACGACAGCGTACTGCGGCTTGAGTTTCAAGGCATCGCCGCCCGCGCCGAGGTTCGCGCCCAAGACGGCGACGGCGACTTGCGCCCGCGCCAACGCGACCTTATCTGCCGGCCCGAAACCCGTCCAAGCGGCCAAGCGGCCCCACCAACCGATATTACCGGCGTTTGCGTCAAGTCCGGCGGGTTGGGCTGCTACGCGCCAGGCCTCAGTCTGCGTGAGAGCTTCGGCCAGCGCAGGTAAACTGTTCGTTTCCAAATAAATGAGTGTATCGGCTGGAACGTAACGCGCCATCTCCACGCGGCGCGGGCGTTGCCACCACAACCACGCCGCAACTACCGCCGCTAAAACCAACAAGCCCAAAGCAATGCGCCACATTCTTTTCATCTTGCGAAACATCCTAACCCTTTCCGCACAGGTCTGCAAAGATGTAACTTGCGCTGTCTGGTTTGGGTGGCATTGGGTTTGCTTTATTATTTGTCGGAGGCGATATTTGCATGAACAAATTGGCAGTTTTCTTGTTTGTCATGGCGTTACCATTAGGCGTGTGGGCGCAGCAATTGAAAGAGAGAAAGTGGGAAATAGGAGCGCAAGTCACTTCAATTCGCTTGTCACGCCTTGAAGAAACGGCGACTGGCGCGGGCGGGCGCGTGGCATATAACCTTAACGATTTCATCACTTTAGAAGGCGCGGCGGATTATTTTCCGGCCCGCCAACGAGCTTTGTTAGGAGTTGGGGTTCGCGGCGGTATTCGCAATCGCCGTTATGGTTTATACGGCAAATGGCGGCCAGGTGTGGCGTATTTAGAGGGCCGTTATTTCTTTGCCCTGGACGCTGGCGGCGCGCTGGAAATTTACCCCAATAGTCATACTATGTTCCGTCTTGACGTGGGCGATACGCGCATTTTTATTCGTCAGGCGAAATTTCCTAATGCTTTTGTCCGCGATAGTTACAGTCATAATTTACAAATTACAGCGGGCGTCGGTTTTCGATTTTGAAAGGGCGGCTGTCTTGTGGTAATCAAGAAGCGGTTTACTACTAATCGTTTAGACTTTGGACGTGACCCCAATGAAACAGAAAGCCGTTTACGATAAAGCGCGTAAGTTAATTGACGAGCGCGAGTTGGACGAGGAAAACCTGGACTGGGCCGAAGATGCGCTGGCGAAATTATTGGCAAAAGAGCCAGAGTGCGCTTGGGCTTACGGTTTAGTGTCGGAAATATATTACTGGCGTGGTGAAATTGCGCCGGCGGGCGAAAAACTCGCGTTATTTCAGGACGGCGTTGATTTCGGCGAACAAGGCATCGCGCTCGACGAAAACTGTCTGGAAGCGAATTTCTGGCTGGCGGTCAATTACGGATTTTTCGGGCAAGAGAAAGGCATTATGCAAAGCCTCTCGCTGATAAACCCAATGCGCCAATGCCTGGAACGGGCGCGGACGTTGGACGAGAGCTATTTTTACGGAGGCCCCTGCCGCGCCTTGGGGCGTTTGTACCACCAGGCCCCGGGTTGGCCCATCTCAGTGGGCAATACCGGCAAGGCCATCGAATTCTTACAAACCGCGCTAAAACACGGCCCGCGTTTCTATCTCAACCATATTTATATCGCCGAAGCATATCTCTCCGGCGCAAAAAAAGAGCAGGCCCGCGAACATTTGCAGTGGGTGATTGACGCGCCACCTTCGCCGCGCCATGAACGCGAAGACGAGGTCTATAAACAAGAAGCAAAAAGACTGCTTAAAAAGCTTTAAGCAGTCTTTAAGGTGTGCGGTTAAGGTTTGCGGGAATGCGCTTAATCTGTAAGTTGTTGCACTGTCATAGCTAACTAGACTGTGCTACTTGCTGTTGATGCGCTTGTTTTAATCAAGTGTCCATAGCCAAATATCGGCTTCCGTCTTTTTTTGCGTGTAAAAAAGCGTGCGGTTATCGCGGGTAGGACAAGCGGCGTCAATCGTATCCGGCGCGGCAGCGAGGATTTGCTGCGCTTTTCTCGTTTGCGTATCAGCTAACCATTGGTTGCCATCCTGCTGATACAACAAATGCCGCCCGTCGCTCATCCAAATTGGTCTGCTGCCGTTGATACCTAAGTTTTCATAACTTTTGGATGTGAAGTCATAAATGTACAGAAAACTCTGCCGCTCGTTGTTAAGCCATAAACCGGCCAGTTTGTTTCCGTCCGGCGACCATGAAGAAACCCAAAAACCCTCATTTAAGCCATTCAACAGCGGCAGTTTATTGGGCGTTTGCTCGGCCCAGGCTTTATCTACTTCAAATAAAAAAGGCTGTGCGCCACGTTGTTTATAGAGCATTCGCGCGCCGTCCGGCGACCAAATCGGATAGACGGTTGTGGGGCCGGAAGTGAAAGTAAGTTGGCGCAAGCCTGTGCCGTCAATGTTAATAAGCCAGATTTCAAATCGTCCGCTCCGGTCTGAATAGAAAGCGATGCGTTTGCCGTCCGGCGACCAACGAGGCGAACGGTCATTGGCCGCATCGTTGGTTAATTGGCGTTGCTCCGTGCCATCAAATTTGATGAGCGAAATATCCTCCTGTTTCTCGCCTTGCGAACTAAAAACCAGCCATTCCTCGTCGGGCGCCAGATCGGGTTCGGTGAGAAATCTTGCGCCCTCTGTAACAGGTTGCGGGTTCGCAACCTTTCCTTTGGACAAATCAAGCGAGGCGCGGTAGAGATTCGCAGTCTCGGATTTTTGCGCATATGCTAAAAGTTTGCCGTCGCGCGAGAAACTTAGATTTTGGCTGTAGGCTGAAGGTGTTACGACGGCTTCGGGTGGCTCAAGCGTAAGCCCTGTGTTTTGGTCAATTGCAACTCGCCAAAAGTTCATGCTGCCGCCGCGATTGCTGGCAAAATAGAGGTGTTTGCCGTCCTGTGACCAAACCGGATTCCAATCCAGAGCGGCGTCGTTGGTGACTTGTGCAGGTTCGCCGCCCTTGGCGGGCATAGTCCAGAGGTCGCGTTGACCGCTGCCTGGCAACAAGGCCCAGTAAGCGATACGCGCCCCGTTTGGCGACCAACTCGGCTGCACGGCGTCGCCCTTTGACAGTAGGCGATTTTTCCCGGTGGCTAGATTGATAATCCACAATTCGCTGGGATTTTTGCTGCGCTTGACCGGCGCAGTGAAGAAGTCTGTACTGACTACCAACTCTTTGCCGTCCGGCGACCAGGCCGGGTTGAAGCCGATGTCTGACACGCGCCGCACATTTTCGCTGGTGGCTTCCATAACGTAAATGCCGCTGGGCGCGCGTTCTGAGCGAAACGCGATGTAGTTGCCATCGGGCGAGTAAGCCGGCTGGATGTCGTCGGCGGTTGAATCCTTGGTGAGATTGTTAATCGCGCGTCCACCGACTCGTTGCGCATAAATGTCCCAATTGCCTCCGGCGCGGCTGGAATAAACAAAGTATTTGCCGTCCGGCGCGAGGCTTACATTAAATTCGCCGCCGGCTTGGTTAGTCAGTTGGGTTGATTTTGCTTGCGACCAATCCGGCCCGATAATTTGCTTTGCGCCTTTGACGCGGGAGAGAACCAACCATCCGCTAAAAGCCGCTGCCGCCACCGCTAATGCGGCGAAGCCGAGCCATAAATTGCGCCGGCTGGTTGGCAGAGGATGCCTCACCGTTGATATTACAGACTTTGCGGGCGCAAGTTCGCGCTGCAACCGCTTTAGCTCCGCGCCCATAGCGGAAGCGGTTGGGAAACGCAACTCGCGTTCTTTTTCTAGGGCGCGTTTGATTACTTCTTCGCAACCTGCCGGTAAATCAGCAACCGAGTCGGCAAGCGGGGCCGGCGCAAGCTTGGTAATAGCGTCAAATGTCGAATCTTGTGTAGCGCATTTGAAGGGATGTTGGCTGGCAAGCATTTCATAAAACACCACGCCCAGGCTCCAAATGTCGGTGCGGGCATCTACCTTTTCCCCCAATGCCTGTTCGGGAGACATATAATTCACCGTCCCCAGAACGAGGCCCGGCTGTGTTTCCGCCATTGATGAAACACTTGCCGCGCCGGTGCGGGCCGGTTCGAGAAGTTTCGCCAAACCGAAGTCCAACACCTTCACATAGCCATCGGGTCGCAGCATGATATTTTCCGGTTTAATGTCACGATGCGCGATGCCAGCCTGATGAGCGGCAGCTAAAGCGGCGGCAATTTGCTCGACTATCGGCAGAGCTTCTTTTAACGGCATCCGGCCCGCTTGCAGACGCGCCCGCAGAGTTTGTCCTTCAATGTATTCAGCGGCGAGGTAAGGCGCACCCCCGGTTTCGCCGATGTCATAGATGGTTATGATGTTAGGGTGATTAAGGGCGGATGCGGCCCGCGCTTCCTTAGCAAAACGCCGCACTCGTTCATGGTCTGCGCTAAAGGCCGGCGGGAGAAATTTCAAGGCCACATTACGCGCCAGCCTGGTGTCTTCGGCCAAATAGACCTCGCCCATGCCGCCTGTGCCGAGCAACGAAATAATTTTGTAAGGCCCGACCTGACGACCTGTTTGCGATTCGTTTGCTGCGACCCGCGCCGCAACCTTCATGGCCGGCTTTTCAATAAAATCTTCCGCCAGGCCGTGCGCTTCGAGCAAGCCTTCGATTTCGCGCTGCAAGGCAGCGTCACCACGGCATTGTTCGCGCAAAAACTCGCGCCGCGCGGCTGGTTTTAATTCCAGCGCCGCGTCGAAAATCCCGTCCAGTAATTGCCAGCGCACAGCGTCCATACTTTAGTTGCCACGCCTTACTTCTTGATACAGCCAGGCTTTGGCCTTGCCCCACTCGCGCATGACGGTAACGCCTGAGAGTTTCATCACTTCGGCGGTTTCCTCGATGCTGAGGCCGCCGAAGAAACGTAATTCGACGATACGGGCTTTACGCGGGTCTAATTGCGCCAAGCTCTGCAAGGCTTCGTCCAACGCCACCAAATCCACGTCCGGCTTATCCGCGATGTCCAAAGCGTCGTCTAAAGCTAGGTATTCCAACGAAACACCAACTTCGGCGCGTGGGCGGCGACGGGCAAAATCAACCAAAATACGCCGCATCATCTGGGCCGCGACGCCGAAAAATTGGGCGCGGTTTTGCCAGCAAGAGTTCTTCCAGTCTATCAGACGGACGTAAGCCTCATTGATGAGCGCAGAAGTTTGCAACAGATGGCCGGCCCGCTCACGTCGCATATAACCACGCGCTAACCTGTGTAATTCGCCGTGCACTAATGGGGCCAGCCGTTCGAGAGCATTTGTGTCGCCGTCGCTCCAAGCCTCTAACAGTTGCGTAACTTCATGTAGTGAAGGAGTTGCGGTGTTTTGCATATTTGTCTCCTGATTTATCGGGGCGCTTAATAGTGGTGAACAATTTACCACGACCTGGCGTGTGAACAAACGAGTGACGCGCCCGCGAAAAAAAATTGCTCAAGCGATGATAGTTTTTGCCTCATCCGTGCGCCTTAACAGGTGAGAGCAGTTTTACAAGGCTGCCAGAAACGAAAAGTTAGGAGAGATGATGATGACGAAAAGACAAACACAAATAAGCGTTCTCAGTTTGGGTTTATGCCTCGTCATGTTCGCGGCGATTTTTAGCGGCTTAACCACGCGCATCTTGGCGGCAACACAAAAAGGGGCGCGTGTGGCTATCGGTCTGGACGGCAAAGCCACCACCAAAGGCGACATTGTTGCCGCGATAAAGTCGCAACTAAATGGCCGCAATGTTTCCGCGAGTGAAACAGAAGTGCAACAAGCCGCCACTAACGCGCTTAATTTAGTGAACCAGTCCAAAGACCCACAGAAAGGCGTGATTTATGTGAACACCAAGAAATTCACGATTTGCATCTCTTGGGGCCGGCAAAAAGCATTCTGTGACAGCCATTAAGGGGGCGTGTAAAAATATCTTGTAACAGTTCCCCTCCTGTTTTAGGAGGGGTGTCCGAAGGACGGGGTGGTCAACTGTCGGCAAATTTCAGACTTCAACCACCCCCGGCCCCTCCTTTGGAAGGAGGGGAGCTTGTTATAACCAATGATTTACACGTTCCTAAGCGGCAGTTGGACAATTTGTGACCAGGCCGGACAATTGCGGTAATTGTCCGGCCTTTAGAGGAGAAATTATGAAGCTCAAAAAACAACTTTGCGCCGCGCTGTTGGCAATAGCCGCCACAATCCCGGCGTTAGCCCAAAATCACCCATTCACTGAGGCCAATTTCGCGCCGATGATGCCGGCCTCGTCGGATTTACAAATACCCGCGTTTGAATTTGCCCCAACCAACGACAAAGTCGTGCGCGTGCGGGTCTCAAACACTGGTAACGCGGCGGCTGGCGCGTGTCGTTTGTTGCTGACGGTGCGCAAAATAAATGGCGTCGCGGTGGGGCGGCAAACTCATATCAACGTGCCGGCGTTGCCCGCCGGCAAAGCTGTCTGGCTCTTGCTGAACGCCAAAAGCATTTTGCCCAAGAATGTTTCGCTGGAATCCACAACTTTCAAGTTGAACGTGGACGCCACCGATTTAGTCAACGAACTTGACGAAAACAACAACGAAACCTGGCACAATTTGTAAATTCATTTCAACCGCCGGCATAAGCGCGGCGAAGGGTAAAAAAAAATCATGAAAAACACATCCAAACTGTTGCAAACACACTTATTAGTTGGGATGTTAGGGCGCGTCCAGAATGCGCTGACTAACCTGGCCTTGTTTGGCGTAACCCTGTTTCTTGCCGCGTCCGGCGGTTTCGCCCAAGAAAAGTCGAAGGGCGTCTATCGCGTTCCGTTTGAGAACGGAACCAACGTCGAAGTGACCAACGATTTTTTCAAACATAAGCCGTTGGGCCGGATTGATATGCACGGCGAAGGCGGCGGCCCCTACAAAATCGTGGCGGCTGCCGACGGCGTTATCAAATACATCGTGGACAATTTCAGCGCGCAGGTGGACAGTTCGAGCGGCGACCCTTGCACCAACAATTACGTCTGGATTGAACATTCCAACGGCGAATGGACGAAATACTCACATATGCAAAAGGATTCCACCAGCAAAAAGGCCAAACTCAAAGTCGGCCAATTTGTCAAAGCAGGGACTTATCTGGGCGACGAAGGACAGGTTGGTTGCGCTGCGGGGCCGCATTTACATTTCGAGGTTGGCGCGCCAAATGCGGATGACCCAATCACGGTGACCGGCGGTTTTCTCAAGGACAATGCGGATAGTAAACGTAACCGCATCCCCAGAATTTGCGGCATTTCGGGTGGCATCTTCGCCAGTGGCAAGTCTTATGACGCCCGTGAGGTGCCGGGCAACCTGAAACCTGGCTTTGCGGAAGTTGCGCGGCATGGCGTTCCGGCTGAGGATTATCAGTGCCTGTACGACCAAGCTGCCAACGCGGACTATCGCCTGGAATGGGTGGACGGTTTCAACTTCAAAGGCAAAGTTTACTACAACGCCATCTTTCGTACCGATAAAGGCGAACAACAAGCAGCGTTTCACGGCTTAAACGGCGACCAATACCAAGACGAATTTGACAAGCGCAAAGGGCAGGGCTTTCACCTGAAACAGATTGACAGTTACCCGTCTGGCAAGCAAATTCTTTACGCCGGCATTTTTGTCAAGGACAACGGGCCACAGGTGACGGCTTATCACGGATTATCAGCCGCCGCGCACCAAAAGCGTTTCGACGATTTAACGGCGGGCGCTTGGAAGCCCAAAAATATCTCTGTCGTGTCGCTTGACGGAGACCGTTTCTACACGGCTTTGTACGAAAAAGCGGGGCCGGTTAGTGATGAAGCCAGATCATTTCTGACGCCCGAAGAATATCAGCAAAAGGCTGACGATAATAAAGCCAAAGGCCGCCAGCTAATTTACCTCAACGCTTACGAACATAACGGTCAGCCGCGTTTTTCCGCCATCTGGCGTTCCGGCGTGAGCGGCGCGTTCAAAGCGCGGCATGATTTAAGCGGGAACGCCTATCAAGACGAATACGAGGAAGCCCGCAAGAGTGGGTTGCTGACCCGCGCCGTGACCGGCTACGTTGCTGGCAGCACGGTGAAATACGCGGCGGTGTGGAGAAAATAAGGCCGTAAATAGACACTTCAAGAAAAAGAACTAGCCACAGATTGCACAGATAACACAGATAAACTCAAGAATCTGTGCAATTTGTGTAATCTGTGGCGAAATTTCTTTTTCTTGAAAGATATAAGCACCTAAGTAACGCAAAGAAAATAAATCAACCCGTTTAGAGGCGGTCTCTGACCGCCGTTGCCGCTACGAGTCAACCCCACCGGCGGTCTGAGACCGCCTCT
>JAYVJN010000240.1:0-15144 GCA_043769325.1 Acidobacteriota bacterium | reverse complement strand
CCGGTGATTTCGCACGCCGTCACGAGTGCTGGAATATTCAAATAGCTGTCGCGGGCCGGCGGTGGGCCGATGCACACGCTTTCATCCGCCAAGCGCACGTGCATGGCGTCGGCGTCTGCTGTCGAATGCACAGCGACGGTGGCGATCCCGAGCTCCTTGCAGGCGCGCTGGATGCGCAGCGCGATCTCACCCCGGTTTGCGATCAGGACCTTGTCGAACATGTTTTCTCAGGCAGCAGGCAATAGGCAATAGGTAATAGGGAAACAGCGATCGGCCCCTATTACCTGCTGCCTACTGCCTACTGCCTCCTCAAACCCAAGCGCAGAGCGAAATCGGGCGTTACGACGGACGGACGATTAGCACTATCGAAATTGTTTTTGAAGGCACGCCGGAAGATGAAGCGACGGCGAAAGAGTTACGGGCCTTGTTGCCGCTTGCGCCGCGTGGCGAATACACGGCGGTTAAAGGGCGCGAGGCGTTGCAAAGCCTCTTTAGCTCAAATTTAGTGGCGGCGGCCAAAATTGCCATTACCGAAGACCAGAACGCACGGCCCACGCGCAACGGGCCGGCCTTGACCGTGCGTTTTGTCGTGCGCCGCGCCAAGCGTCTGAGCGAAATCGCGTTTAACTTAGCCGCGCCCAAACGCTCTCCCGTCAATGTAAGCGAAATGCGGGCGCGCCTGACGGCCCTTGAACCGGGCGGGCGCGTCTCGGAAAAATTGTTGGGCGATAACGCCGATGCCGTGCAGGAATATCTGCGCGAACATGGTTTTTTCCGCGCCGAAGTAAACTACAAGTTAGAATTGGACACACGCGACGCGACCGGCGTGCGCGAGCGCGTCACCTTCAACGTCACACCCGGCGCACAAGCCTTAATAGAGAACGTGAACGTTGACATCAAAGGCTTTGACGCGACAGCTTTAACCCTCGCGCAACGCCGTTTTCTGCTCAAACCGCAAGCCGCTTACACCCTCGACGCGCTCAACGCGGATACGCTCAGGTTACGCCGCGCCTTGATTGCCGCCGGTTTTCTCGCGCCGCTTTTAGATGACCCGAAAACCGAATATGACGCCGAGAAAAACCTGATTCGCGTTAGCTTAACGGGCCGCGCGGGGCCTCAGGTCAAGGTCGAACTCACCAATCTTAAACTATCCAACGGCACGCAAACGCGCCTTTTGCCCATCAAACGCGAAGGCACAATTGATCCGGCGGCGATTGTCGAAGGCCAACGGCGTTTGCAGACCAAGCTGCAACTGGACGGCTACTTTTTTGCCGAAATAGCGCCGGTTTGCACCATCGCGCCTGATTTGCCCGACAACACCATCCGCAACGGCACGCGGGAAACCTGCGACCTGATAACGCCGGAAGAAGTGGCTGACCGTAGCGTCACCATCGCTTACCAGGTGGAACGGGGCCGACGCTACAAACTCAACGACATCCGCATTATCGGCACAGACGTTTTGCGCGTTGCCGACATTGAGCCGGAACTCCGCACGCAACTCGCTAACCCGCTTGGTTATCTCGACATAATTGGTTCGCGGCGCGGTTTTACGAGCGATGATTTTCTCAAACAAGACGGCGATTTGGTGCGCTCCCGCTTGCGCGATTTGGGTTATCGTGAAGCGAAAGTAAGCGTGCGGCGCGGCGTCGCGCTCAAAAGTGAATCGTTAATTATCACCTTCGCCGTCAAACCCGGCCCGTTGACGCGCGTGAAAACAGTTGCGTTCAAGGGCAATAACATCTTTGACGAGTTTAAGTTGCGTTCCGCAGTCGCAGAGGCCGGACGCGCCCGTTGCGCCGAACGCGAACTCGCGCTGTTGCAAGGCCGCAGCGTGGACGAACTGCCCTGTTACCCGACCATTGAAGGCGCGCCCTATTCCCGTTCACAGGCCCGCGCCGATGGCGAAGCGGTGCAGCAATTATATGCCCGCAACGGCTATTTCGACGCCGGCGTCGCCTTTACATTGCAAGAAGAAACCGAGTTAACCGCCAACGGCGAGGCGCAGGTGACGCTCATTTATAACGTCACTAACGAAGGCCCGAAGGTTGTTGTCAATGAGGTGGCGGTCACGGGCGCGAAGCGAACAAAGGCAGCGGCGGTCTTACGCGCCGTCCCTCTCGCCAACGGCGATTTGCTCCGCGCTGACAGGCTAACCGACAGCGAACGCAACCTTTACGGCACAGATGCGTTTCGCCAAATCAACGTCCGCACGCGCGGCGTCGGCGAACGGCCCGACGGCACGCAACTGCGCGATGTGGTTATCGAACTCGAAGAAGACAAGCCGCGCAGCCTGGAATACGGCGGCGGTTTTTCTACCGACACCGGGCCGTTTGGCTTCGTTTCCATCCGCAACGTCAACCTTTTCGGCAAGTTGCAACAGGCGTCAGCACGCACGCGCATCAGTAAACTCCAACAATTGGTGCGACTGGAGTTTCTCGACCCGCGCTGGCAAGGTTACGGCGAAAAACGCTTCATGCCGCTTTCGATTTCCGCGCAATACCAACGCGACACGACCATTACGCGCTTTTTCCGTTCGACGGTTGACCGGGGCGCGTTCGGCATCGTGCAAAGGTTGGACGCCAACGGCAACCCGATTGACATTCTCGGCGCACAAACCCGCGAACCGACCATTAACCGTTTTACTTTTAATGTGGAAACACAGCGCGTCTTGGACAAAAAAGCCCACAACATTATTCTGGCGCGTTACGCTTACGAAGATGTGCGGCTTTACCAAACCGGCAGCCTGCTCATCGCCGACATTTTGCAACCCGACCGCAAAGTGCGCCTCTCGCGGTTTGGCGCGTCGTTCTACCGCGACACCCGCGATAACCAGTTTGAGCCGACCAAGGGCGAATATCTCTCGGTTGATTACAATGTCTCATTGCGGCAATTGGGCGGTAACATTTCGTTCAATAAATTACAATTTGATTACCGCCGCTATCTGCGCGTAAAAAGGGCGCGTAACACCGTCTTCGCGGGAAATTTCACGCTCGGTTTGGCGAACATCCTCAATCCGCGCGACCGCGACGGCGGCGGCGTAGGCGAAACCGACCGCCAATTGCCCATCAGTGAACGCTTTTTCGGTGGCGGTTCGACCAGCTTGCGCGGCTTCGGCTTTGAAGAGGCCGGCCCGCGCTTGATTGCGCCCACTTGTTACACCGCTCAACCGCCATTAAACCCCGACGTGCTGGCGCGCTGTACCACTTTTCGCAACCGTCAGGGGGAAAGCATCCAACTCAATCCTTTCACCGTACCCGTTGGCGGCAACGGATTGGCAGTATTAAACTTAGAGGCGCGTATTCCTTTTACCAAACAATTTCAGATTGTCCCCTTTTACGATGGCGGCAACGTCTTTCGTAGCGCAAAGGACATCTTCGGCAGCAAATCAACCAGCGACCCAAATCTGCGCCAACGCTGGACCAACACCGTCGGCCTGGGCCTGCGTGTCAAAACTCCGTTTGGCGGTTCGTTCGCGGTGGATTACGGCTTTATGCTTAATTCCCCCAGCTTCCGCATCCCGCAGATACCATCCACTTTGCCCGATGCGATTTTCCGCTTGCCGCCCAGCCAGATTCATTTCCGGTTCACGCAAGCGTTCTAAAATAGTGGGCAGTGGGCAGTGGTCGGCAAGAAATTATGAACAGCGTGACACAACTATTTTCCAGAGTTCTCCGGCCACTCGGACGCGCTGTTGGCTGCCTGCTGCTTGCTACCGGCTGCCTGCTTTCACTCCACGCGCAAGAGACGATTGACCGCACCATCGCCACCGTCAGCGCCGGCGGGCTGCCCCAATTGATTACTTACTCGGATTTAATGTGGCAATTGGCTTTAGAACCGGACGCGCCGCTTGCGAATCCCGACCCCGCGCGTTTGCAACAGACGCTGCGGCGCGTTATTGAGTTACGCATCATCGAACAGGAAGCCAAAAAATTGCCGGCCATCGCGCCGACCAAAAAAGAAGTGGATGAAGAGGTAAAGCGTTTACTGGCCTTTTTCCCCACGCGCGGAGATTTCGAGACGCGCCTGCAAGCCGTCGGCTTTCGTGCGGCTGACGATGAGCAGTTTTTGCAACTCATCGAACAACGTGTGGCGATAAACAAATACGTCAACTTTCGCTTTTACTCGTTCGTCGTCGTCACCACCCAAGAAATCGCCGTTTACTACAAAGAGGTTTTCGTCCCCGACGCCCAACGCCGTTCACCCGGCCAAATCGTCCCCACACTGGAACAAGCCGGCAAAGAAATCGAAGAGGAACTGCGCCAACGCCGCGTGGCCTCCGACATTGACGCCTTCCTCGAAACCGCCCGCGAACGCGCCGAAATCGTCATCCTCTACCCCGACTTACCGCCGCGCCCATGAAGCCAGTAGGGGAGTAGAGGAGTAAGGGAGTGGGTTAGCTTGCGGAACATCCTACCGGCGACCCCGCCGGTAAGTCTTCTGCGCAGACCGCGACAGCGGTTCGGGCTGGATTAGGCAACGCACTCGACGCGGAGCGTTACTCCCACACTCCCCTACTCCCTCACTCCCTCACTCCCTCACTGGCGCGCTTCGCCAGCAGACCGTTAGCCGGAGGAAGTAGTTACTGCCTACTGCCACTGCTTACTGCCTACTGGCTTCATTGTGTTAAACTTACTGCCAGATGCTACTCGCGCCACTTCTATTGTCGCTTTTTTTGCTCGTCATGTTGGGCTTTTACGTCTTTGTGGGCGCGCCGCGCAGCCGTCCGCACCAGACGTTTGCGGCCTTTGTCGCGTGCCTCGCGTTGTGGACGATTAAGGACATCATTCTGTGGGGTTTTATGCCCGAAGGCCCGGCGGCGTGGTGGGCTGGCGTGAGCTTTGCGATTGCCCTTATTTTGCAGTATTCGCTGGTCGTTTTCGCCTGGGTGTTTCCTGAAAACAATCCGGTGCCCTGGAAACAAGCGGCGGTGGTTTTCGCGCCCGGCGCAGTTTTGTTGCCGGCGGTGGCGGGTGGTTTATTGTGGCACTCGGTAACGATGCGCGGCGGGCGTTTCGCCATAGATTTGACGCCGTTGGGTTATATTTTTGTGCTCTACGTCTATGGCGTTTTCGCTTACGGTTTCTGGCTTCTCTACCGCAAATATAGCCTTTACGCCAACGCGGAAGTTGAAATTTCCCGTTCCCCCGTTCCCCCGTTCCCCCACTCCCCCACTCTCTTTTCCCCCGACCTTCCCGTTTCGCCCGCGGCGCGGATAATTGCCCGTTGGCGTAGCGGCCCGCGACAGATTTCCGGCAACCTGCGGGCGCAACAATTGGCGGCCTTGCTCTGGGCGTTGATTATCACGGGCGTTTTGAAAACGGCGGCCAATATCGCGCTGCCCTCTTTGGGTTACTACGATTTGCTCCGCATCAGCGCGGTTTTCGTGCTGCCCGGCGTCTTTATTTACGCTTACGCCATTTCCAATTTCAAACTATTGTCGCTGCAATCCGCGCTTGACCAGTTTCGTCTGTTTCCGATTGCCTACAAAATCGCGCTGTCCATCGCTTTGGTGGCAGTGGCGAGTTTCGTCTTGTTTCAGATACCGATTGTCTGGTGGGCCTTTGCCGATGGCCCCACGACGGAAGCCTGGCGGCGTTATCTGGTCTTTAGCGTTATCACGGCGTTGCTGCCCAATCTGCTGCTTGTGGCGTTGGTTATCCGCACCATTTCGCGCCCTTTGCGTCGCGTCACCGAAGCTGCGGTAGCCGTTGCCGGCGGGGAATACGGCACGGAGGTTGAACTGCGTAGCACCGACGAAGTGGGCTTGCTGGCGGCTTCGTTTAACGAAATGAGCCGCAAAATGGCCGCCGACATCGAACAACTGCGCCAACTCAATGAACACCTCATTCGCAGCGAAAAACTGGCCGCAACGGGGACTTTGGCGGCGGGCGTGGCGCACGAGGTAAATAATCCGCTGGCCTCGATTTCGTCGCTGCTGCAAATGGTGCAAACGCGCCCCTCAACCGACCCCGAAACGCGCGAAATGCTCAACCTGATGCAAGGCCAAATCACGCGCATCTCCAACGTCTTGCGCGATTTAATGGATTTCGCCCGCACCCGCCCGCCCGAACGTCAGCCGCTCGACCTGAACCAAACGGTGGAGGCCAGTTTGCGCCTGGCGCGGTTCGACAAAGGCTTCAACAACATCGCCGTAACCGCAGTTTACGCGCCCGCGCTGCCGCTTATCCAAGCCGACGCCGGCCAACTGCAACAAGTGTTCTTAAACCTACTGCTCAACGCCCGCGACGCCATGCCCGACGGCGGCGAACTTCGCCTCCAAACGCGCCACGAAGCGGACAATATCACCGTCGCCATCGCCGACAACGGCCCCGGCATCGCGCCCGAACACCGCGCCCACATCTTCGACCCGTTTTTCACCACCAAACCCGCCGGCGCGGGCACCGGCCTCGGCCTCGCCGTCTGCTACGGCATCGTCAACGCGCACGGCGGGCAAATCACCATCAACGCCAACAACGGGCGCGGCACCATCATCGAAGTAATTTTGCCGTTAGCGACTCAAACAGTTTTAGCGGATTAAAGCGGTTGGGTTCGTGGTCGAAGCCAAATTTCAATTTTGTCAACGCCAAAATGGTCTGCTTCAATGGCTAAGACAAGTTCGATGATGTCGCTTAACGAAGCTACGACGTGATGACCGTTAAGCATCAGGAAGGCGTCAACTAAAATTGTGGCCGTGCGTTTGTTGCCGCCATGCCAGGGGTGGTTTTTGATAAGACCGAGATAAAGCGTGGCGGCTTGGCGAATGAGGCCCGCGTTCTCATAAGCAGGTGAGCAAAAGTAACGCGAGGTAATCCCGGATGCGGAAGCCCGCACGAAGTAAGGGCGAATGTACGGCCTGCAACCGCGCCCTTGACTAAGTGCGGGCTTCCGCATTATGTCGCGTAACTTTCGCTCACTCGCTTAAATGGCTGCTTGCTGTGGACGCGCCAAAGCTGATTCAACCAAACTGCGCTCAAAAACGCCACAACGGGTTTCGCCAACGCGCGCCATTTGGTCGAGGTGTAAAAAGACAGCCTCAGAGTAAGTGAGGTAATGGAAATCTTCAATCGCCAAGCCGTTTCAACTCCGCAAAGACATCTTTATATTTCTCCGTCAGGCGTTCCGAAATATCTCTGATGTGCGGGGCCGGCGGGGGCAAAATTTCTATCTCAATCTTACCATTGGTGATTTGCAGCACGCCGATAGATGCTTTGGCGACTCCGGCAAATTCGGCAAATTCGTCTGGAAGCTGAATAATCCACCCGCGTTCGGTTTTCTCCGGCACTAACACGCTCATACAATTTCTCCGCACCACACTTTTCGGGTAAAGTGTAGAGCAAGAAGCGCGGAACAGCAACTTTAATCCTATGTCACAACCTTTAATTCTAATCGCCGAAGACGAAGACTTGCTGCGTACTATTTTGGCGCAGCTTTTACAAGGCGCGGGCTATCGCGTGGCGGCAATGACTTCACTGGCAGTAGCTTCACTCCAAAGACCTATCCATGCGCCTTCAACTTTACCTTCATCGTCAACCAATAAAGTTGTCGGTGTGGCCGCCAGCTTATAATTTTTGAGCATCGCTTCGTTGGCAAATGCAATCGGCAACGGTGTTTTGGCACTAAAGTACCCCAAGGCTTGTGACTGCGCAGCAGTTGCCTGTTTATCCTCTTTGTCGCTAACTACTCCAAGTACAGCGAAACGGTTGGAGTCAATTTTGTCAAGTAATGCACGCCATTGCGGGGCTTGCTGGTCGCAATAAGAGCAGCGCGGTGAAAAATAAAGAAACAAGTGCCGTCGCCCACCGTTCTTGTACTCAATTTGGTAAGGCTGCCCTTTTAAGTCCGCGCCGGTAAAGTGCGGTACGATTTCTCCGCTTTTCAATGAATTAGTAGCAACATCGCCACTCAGAGCAAACTGCGCCAACTGTCTGCGCAAATTAAGATTTTGCCTGGCAAGTAATAAATTGACGCCCAAGAGAACGACAATCAACCCCAAGGCCAATCGCCAAGTAGCAGTCGTAACTTGTAGTTTTGACATATTCCTGAATACCAAGCGGATGAGAAACTCAAGGTGTTTTGGGTGTTTTTGGAGTTATGAGATTATCCAACCCAATGATGATACCCAGCCTGGCAAAAGTCTGTAAATCTGGCTTTTTCAGTTGCTCTGCCAAAGCCAGGGCCGCACTTTCATCCGCTTTGGTGAGTTCCTTGAAAGTCTTCGCCAATTGGTATCCGAGGTTGTCTAAATCATGGATGTATTGAAAATATGGCAAATTATCGCCGTTTGCGCTGGCCTCCGGCCTATCTATATTGTTCAAGGCTTTAACGGCGGCTTGCAGCATTTCCGGTTTTTTCGTTGTATCCACCTGGCTGCAAGTGGAGCTCAACAATAGAAAACTACGGGCCTTGCCGGTTTGGTCAGGAATAGAGTTTGCGATTTTAATCGTTTCCAGGAGTAATCTCTGCGCGGCTTCGGGTTGAGCTTCTTTGGCTTGGAAAAATATCAAAAGGTTGAACGCTTCCACGCGCGCCAGAGGAAAAAAAATAAGCCGAGCCCCCTTTTCTGCCAGCTTGCGCTCTTTTGCTTCCAACGTGGTTTTGACAAATTGCCGCAAAAGCTGGTCGTTAAACTCCCGGAAATGCGGTGTTTTGGCTGCCGCGTCTGCGTCAATTCTTTCCAGGGCTGCCAAACATAACTCAAACTTGTTTAGTTTCAGAGCCAATTGCGCGGCGGCAGAAAACAACTCGTTACGTTCCGGCTTGCTCTTTGCCGCCTCCGCTTCGGCTATCAGGTCTTCAACCGGCGTGGAACTTTCGGCCAAGCGTTTATTACGCGCTTCCTCTGCTTCTTCTTCGGCAAAAGCGGCGCGTAAGGCCGTATGTTGGGCTAAGGCTTGGCTGTAAAGTTCGGGCGTTAAGCTACTGATAAAAGGCAAAACCTGGATTAGCAATTTATAAGCCATGCGTTGCGGCGCGCCGGCAGTAAGGTCGGTTTGCAGCCGCGTTACAATCATGGTTAAGAAACGGCGTTTAAGGGCCGGCGGCAATTCCGGCGGCAAATAGAGTTCATCCAGCCAAAACAGAGCATCCCAAGAAACTAATTGCCGTCTGGCGAGAGCGGTTATATCTTCCAGTAGAGGTTCAAACTCTTTAGATTTCATCTCTCGCAAATTATCCAAGTAGAAAGAAAGTCCCCCGATTTCTTGCCCTTGTGCGAGAAGTTGGCGAATGCGTTGCGCGGCTCGAACATCTCCACCTTTAGTCTGTAATAGAGCATTAATGTTATCTTCTTCTGTCTGACGCTCCTTGGTGTTGGCATTGAATGATTCATTCAATTTCGGCGCATATTTTTCTAGTAAATTTCCTAACTTGCCCAAGAGAGCTGACGCCATATACGGTGCAATCTCGCCGCTATGCTCGTTGTAATCAGTAATTGCTTCCGCTGCAATTTTAGCAGCGGCTTTCTTATTCTCGTTAGATTCTTGGCCTTGCCATATGTAGCTCAAAAATAGTATTCGCACAGATAAACGCAAGCCAGGTTCTTGCATACTTTTGATGCCATCCACAGTGCGTCTGAAAGTGACGGCTTGAAATATGCTGAGTTGTTGTTTACGCAACTCCTGTGCTTCAGTTTGAGATGAATCTGTGGAAGTTACTCTCTGACTGAGTGTAGGGGGTGATGTTTTTGTCTGCGACAATGCTACTCCCGCCACAAATACTAAAGCAATAGATATTTTACCGAGCCGCAGAAAATTGTATTTTATAGCTGTCAGAGCATGGGGATTCATAATACTTTGCTTTCAGAAGCACAAAATCTTACACAAATCACGCTTTTGCGTTTTCTTGCAACTCAACAAAAAAGTAAATAACTTTAGTAATAAGGCCACAAAAGCGCGATTTGTGTTTTCTTGCGACGGAGGCCGCCACATCTGCAATCCAAGCCGATAAACGGACAAGTTTAAGAACTAATCAAGCAAGTCATCCTCCTCCTCCGCACCTCCAGAAGCGCAATTTTGTTTATACCTCTTTCCACCTTTAGTCCATTTGCAACCCGTATTGTCAGTGCAATCACAACTGGTAGCACCATCGGGAACCCAAATCGTGCCACCATTAGCACATGAAGCGGAACCAGTACAGGCGAACACTGATGTTGGCGGGTAGGCTAACAAGGCTGCGCTGGCAAGCACGAGTGCGAGACAAAGCGCGTAAAGTGTGTAGGTTTTCTTCATATCTTTCTCCTCTTTGGCTTAAAGTCTAAGGGTTGATAAGGCTACATCTTAGAACAGATGAAGCCTTCGTATTTTTTCGTTGCCAATGTTATCCTATTTTTTTTTTTGAGCTGTCAAGTGTATCGTAGAGATTTTTCGCAATAATCACCATGACTCCGCAACCTTTAATTTTAATCGCCGAAGACGAAGACCTGCTGCGTACCATTTTGACGCAATTATTGGAGGGCGCGGGCTATCGCGTGGCGGCGGTGGCGAATGCCGAGGCCGCTTTGGAGCGGTTCGCGGCGGAAGATGTGGCCGTTACGCTGACGGATATACGCATGGCCGGCATGGACGGCCTCACGTTGCTTGACCGCATCAAGGATGTTGACCGTGAGGCTTTGCTGATTGTGATGACGGCCTATTCGTCGGTTGATTCGGCGGTGGCGGCCTTGCGAAAAGGGGCCTACGATTACGTCACCAAGCCTTTTGTCAACGAGGATTTGCTGCAATCCGTCAAAAACGCCCTGCGCCAGCGCGAACTGTTCACCGAAAACCGCGCCCTGCGGCGTGAACTCGGACAGCGTTACAGTTTTAACGAAATCATCGGCACTTCCGAAGCCTTACAGTCGGTCTTTCGCCTCGTCGAAAAGGTCGCGGCGACGAACACCAACATCCTCATTCAAGGCCCATCAGGGACGGGCAAGGAGCTCATCGCCCGCGCCATCCATCACCACAGCCCGCGCAACGAAAAGCCGTTTGTGGCGATAAACTGCGGCGCGTTGCCGGAAACGCTGCTCGAATCGGAGCTTTTCGGCCACACCAAAGGCGCGTTTACCGGCGCGGTGGCAAGTAAACCGGGTTTGTTCCGTTCAGCCGAAGGCGGCACGGTCTTTTTGGACGAAATCGGCGAGATTACACCCGCCTTGCAAGTGCGTCTATTGCGTGCCCTTCAGGAACACGAAGTAACGCCCGTCGGTTCATCTGCGCCCGTGCGTTTCGAGGCCCGCATCATCGCCGCCACCAACCGCGATTTAGAGAAAGAAGTTGCGGAAAACCGTTTCCGCGAAGATTTATTTTACCGTCTGAACGTCATCGAAATCTACCTGCCGCCGCTCAAGGAACGCCGCGAGGACATCCCGCTTCTTGTGCGTCACTTCATCAAACGCACCGCCCGCGAACAATCCGCGCCGGAAAAACCGCTCGCGCCCGCCGCCATGTCCGCGCTGATAAACTACGCCTGGCCTGGCAACGTGCGCGAACTGCAAAACGCCGTCGAAAGAGCGTTTACCTTGAGCGGCGAGACGATAGACGTTGACTCGTTGCCGCCCCGCGTCCGCGCCTCCGCCGGCGACGCGCTGCCCATGCGCGACCCCGACGGACTGCGCCCCACCCTGGCCGAAATCGAACTCCGCTACATCCGCGAAGTGATGGCCGCCGCCAACCAAGACAAAACCCGCGCCGCCAACATCCTCGGCATAGATTTATCCACCCTTTACCGTAAGTTGCGGCGTTATGATGAAGTGTGAATTACCGTCTGAGTGTGATATTTTAGGCTGGTTACTGATACTTTGCCATGGAAAACACAGATTTACGCATTACTAAAATCATCTTGGAGAACATACGCTGTTTCGAGTATGCCGAGATTGATTGCAAAGCGACAGCGTTGGGCGTCATTTTGGGCGACAACGGCGTGGGCAAAAGCACTTTGTTGAAAAGCATCGCTCTGGGCCTCTCCTCGCCTAAGACTACATTGGGGTTGTTTGAGCAAGGCGGGATGCCTTGGCTGCGGCGCGGCGCGCAGAGCGGGCGCATTCGCCTGGAGTTCAACAACGGCGACGCCTCAGAATCTACTATCCGTCTCGAAACTTACGGCGAGATACTTTCTCCTGGCGGTTCGCCGTGGGAACTGGAACACGAACAGGTTCTCGTATGTGGCTACGGCGCGGCGCGGCGAGCCTTTGGCGATAAAAGTTATAGCTCTTACTCTTTGCGCGAGGCGGTTGGCACATTGTTCGATTATGACGCCAAACTGCAAAATCCCGAACTCATCTTGCGCCGTTTATTACCGCCAGATGGCGATTCTCATCGCGTGCTATCATGGTTAGACAAAATACTGTTGTTGCCGGATGGGTCGGTGCAGTTAAAGCCGACCGGACTGGAAATCAACGGGCCTTGGGGCGACTTTACGCCCGTCGGCGCGTTAAGTGACGGCTATCGGGCGACGCTGGCCTGGCTACTTGATTTCCTCGGCTGGGTCATGTACTTCAACCCTGCAATGTTGACTTCCGGCGTTAGAGGCATCGTCTTGGTGGACGAAATCGAACAGCATTTGCACCCGCTCTGGCAACGGCAAATCTACCAATTGCTGACAAAGATGTTTCCCGACGTGCAATTCATTACCACTACGCATTCGCCTCTGTGCGTTATCGGCACAACCGACCTGGCAGATAAAGATGTCTCGCTGATTCATTTACAACGACGCGGCGACGCGGTTGAAGCCGTCAGCGGTTTGCAGCCGCCGCGCGGGATGCGGGCCGACCAGGTTTTGACTTCGTTCCTCTTTGGGCTGGAAACCACCGGCGATAACCAGACCAAATTTGAAGTGGAACGACTTGCCAAACTATTGAGCCAGCCGGAGCGCACAACCGCCGAAGCCGACGAAGTCGAACGTCTGCGCCAATCGCTCAACGGCAAGTTAGGCAGCGACGAAACCGAACTGGGGCGACAGGTGGAACGCGCCGCCAAAAACGCTACGGAACAACAATTTGAGAAATTGCTCAATAGCTCACAGCCGGCCGTCAGGTCTTTTAACCTGGCCTCGTCCGCCGTTGATTTTGAAATCAAACGACAACTTAAAGAACTTCTCAAGTAGCTATGATTCGCATTACCGTCACAGAACCAACCGACGCCGGATGGCAACAATGGCGGCAGGATTGCCACGCTGAGATAGTTCTGTTGCTGCCCGCAATGAAAGCCTGGCAGAATAAATGGGCCGCCATCCCTGAGCCCCTCGACAAAGACAACCAAAAGCTTAAAAATAAAGAGAAACCCGGCATCAAAGGCGACCTCTACAAAGGCCGCAAGAAGGAGTTTTACTTTACCGACACAATTACTCCGCCCTTTTACGGCAAATGCGCTTACTGTGAAGCGGACATCTACTCCAACCAACACGGCGACGTTGAGCATTACCGTCCCAAAGGCGCGGTCAAAGACCGGCAGACGGGCAAACCCGCGCGCATCGTCATTGACGGCGTAGAGCAAGACCATCCGGGTTATTACTGGCTCGCTTACGAATGGACTAACCTGTTGCCTTCATGCCAATTATGCAATCAGTCCAGCAGCACGCGCAGTGCCGACACCATTGGCAAACTTGATTATTTTCCCCTGGCTACGGCGGTTCGCGCCACCCAACCAGGCGAGGAAACACAGGAAGAACCGCTACTCATCAATCCGCTCGCCACCGACCCCGCCGCGCATCTGACCCTTGACCGCTCCGGCATCCTGGCTCATCGCACCGAAGCCGGACGGGTAACGATTGCGTTGCTGGGCCTCAATGAGCGCGACCTGCCGGGTAAACGAAAAAAAGTTTACGAAGACACTAAACGGTTGGCGACGGATTTTGTCACTGAGGTTCTACGCGACCCCGCCAATCCCCGCACGCAAGAATTACTCGGCCAATTGTTGCGCAGCAAAGCCGGCGCAGAACCATATACTCTCGCGGCCCGTCTCGCCCTGGCAGAATCTTTAACCCCCTTGCTGCCGCTGCTACAACCGCTTCTTGCCTAACTGAACAAACCAACCCGGCTAGCCCGTATAGTCATGCCGCCCTTTAAGCAGGTAAAGAAAAGTTACGCGATTTATCATTTAGTAACAGCGCAAAAATAAAGTGACCCACAATGCGGAAGCCCGCACTGCGGCGTCATTCGCTACTTGATTGGTTTACTGGGGCAGGTTATTTCTTCCGCGTTATTTATCATCTATCAATTATCATCTATTATGGGTAAACCGGTATTGTGACCGTAATAAATGATAGATGATAGTTGATAACCACAGCCAGCGTGAGGTTGCGGTCAATCTCTCCGGCGAGTTGGCTTGGCGTTATTTTCTACTTTGCGTAAGCCCTAAATTCTGCCTTGTGAAACTTGTCACCAGTTAAAAACCGTTGTATAGTAGTTAGTTTGCTTCCTGATTAGTGGCAGAGAGTCTTGTTTACTATGTCAACTCCATTGGCGACAAAGAGCGGTTCATTTCGGCTGGCGACGCGGCTGGACGCCGTAGGTTTTTCGGATATTGTGCTTATCCGCAATAAAGTCATGGAGTTACAGGCGCAGGGCGAGAGCGTTTTGCAGTTTCAGGGCGGCGAACCGTTCCGGCCCACGCCCGACCACATTAAAGAAGCGATGTGGCGCGCGGTGCAAGAGAATAAAACCCGTTACGCGCCTTCTTCGGGCATTATGGAGTTGCGCGTGGCGTTGGCAGAGAAGTTGAACGCGCAGAACAACATCCCCGCGCAAGCCGAAAACGTCATCGTGATGAACGGCGGGATGCAGGGGCTACACGGCGCGTTTCAATCCATCGTTAATCCTGGCGACGAGTTGCTTGTGTTTTCGCCCATGTGGACGCCGGTGAAGGATTTAATCGCTCATTGTCGCGGCGTTGTGGTCTATGTTTCGACGGAAGAAGCCCGCGCTAACGGCTTTGCCGCGACGCTGGCGAAATACACGAACGACAAGACGCGGGCGATTTATTACAACACGCCGCAAAACCCTTCGGGCGTGGTCTTTACACGCGCCGAAGCCGAAGCGGTGGCCGCTTTTTCGCAAGAGCGAGACTTGATTGTTATTGCCGACGAAGCCTACGAAACTCTGGTTTACGAAGGCGAACATATTTCCATCGCTTCGCTGCCCGGAATGTTTGAGCGCACGATTTCCTGTTT
>JAYVJN010000239.1:0-10331 GCA_043769325.1 Acidobacteriota bacterium | reverse complement strand
ACCTCCGTAAAAAAGCGCGGCAACGGCAGCACCGTTAGAGTTACACCTGGAGGCGTGAAGGGCGGCGTCAAACTCACGCTTAAAAGCGTAACTCTAACCTTTTCCTACTCGTTGGGCGATGCAGCGTCAGGCTACTCCCGTTAACTGCGCTTGTCAATAACTATTTCGCAAAGGCCAAAAAAACGCAACGATAAAATTTCTTGTCACAAAAGCGGGACGGCTGGTGTTCTCATAGCGGAAAGAGCAAATACATTGCGCGCAGCGCGAGGAGAAAAAAGATTATGAAATGCAAAGTTATCGCTATTGTTATGGTTATCGCCAGCCTGTTAGTCGCCATGCCGGACACGGTGGGGCGTTGGGTGCAATTTGAAGAGGCTTGGCAGAAATTGGGTTTGACGGCGCAGGCGGCCCCGTCCGTGGAGGATTTTCGTTGGCAGGGACGCCTCGCGGCGGGACAAACCCTGGAAGTGCGCGGCGTCAACGGCGAAGTGAGCGCGGAGGCCGCCGGCGGCGACCAAATCGAAGTCACGGCGCGTAAAACCGGCAAACGCAGTAATCCCGAAGATGTGCGGATTGAAGTAAAAGAACACGCCGGCGGGCTGCTGATTTGCGCCGTCTATCCCAGCCGCGATGCCAGCGAACCCAATGAATGCGGCAAACGCATGAGCACTTATAACAACGACGTGCAGGTTGATTTCACGATAAAATTGCCCGCCGGCGTCAACCTCAAGGCCGCGACGGTCAACGGCAACATCAAAATTGCCGACCTGCGCAGCCGCGTGAAGGCGTCAACCGTCAACGGCGATGTCAGCGTCACGACCACCGGCGAGGCCGAAGCCAACACCGTCAACGGCGATGTCGAAGTCACCATGGGCCGCAGCGAAAGCGACGAACCGCTCAAATACTCAACGGTCAACGGCGACATCCGCGTTAAATTGAGCGCGGGTCTGGACGCCAGTTTCAAAGCCTCCACCGTCAACGGCGACATCAACTCCGATTTCGGTTTTGACAGTTATGAAGGCAAACACGGCCCCAAATCCGCTACGGGGCGCATCGGCAACGGTGGACGCAAAGTTTCATTGTCAACCGTCAACGGCGATATTAGCTTGAATCGGTAGTTCAAGGTTCAAGGTTCATTCGCTTGAGCGTTGAAATCCCTGAATGCTTGAAACCCGGCCACTTTATCGCTTGCTTGGAACTTGGAACTTGGAACCTTGAACTTGGAACTTGGAACCTTGAACTTGGAACTTTGAACTTTTAGAGAATACGAACATGAAAAGAAAAATAACTGTTATCGCCGGATTTTTGTTGTTACTCAGCGCGTCGGCCAGCCGTGTGCAACGCGCCGCGATTGATGAACGGGTGCGCGAAGAGTTTCACCAAACTTATCCGCTGGCGGCGAATGGCCGTGTCACTCTGGGCAACATTGCGGGGAATATCAAAGTCGTGGCCGGAGAACGCAACGAAGTTAAAGTTGACGCCGTGAAATTGGCTTATACGCCGGAACGCCTGGCCGAGGCGCGTATCGAAGTCGAGGCTTCTACGGAGGCCGTGCGCATCAAAACGAAATACCCGGAGCGGCGCAATATGTACTTTTCCGACAGCCGTTCCAATGATGCGGAATATCGCCGTAACAGCGCGGCAACGGTTGAGTTTACCTTGACCGTGCCACGCGGCGCGGCGTGTGAAATCAATTCCGTAAGCGGCGATATTGACCTCGAAGGCGTCGCGGGCAACTTGAAAATCGCCAGCGTGAGCGGTTATGTGAGAACGAAACTAATGACCGGCCAAACGGCTAACCTGTCATCGGTTAGCGGCGCGGTGGAGGCTTTGGCGGGCAACACCAGCGACGGGCAAACTATCACGCTTAGTTCTGTCAGTGGCGCGGCTACGCTGGTTTTAGCCTCGGACGCCAACGCCGATGTGCGCGCCAATACGATTAGCGGTTCGGCGCTTAACTCCTTTGGCTTGCCCGTGCGCATAGGCCAATACGTCGGGCGCGATTTCGCGGGACAAATCGGCGCGGGCGGCGCCAAGGTTAAACTCAGTTCGGTGAGCGGGTCGGTGGAGTTGCACCGCGCCAAAGACGGCAAAACGCCGCGCAGCGTGACGAGTTCGTTGCCTTCGGAAGACGCCCGCGCCCCGCGCGCCGAGGCCGAGGCCGATATGCTGGAAGCGCAACGCAACGCCGAAGAAAACTTACGCGAAGCTGAAAAAGATATGGAAGAGGCGCGACAGGAATTTGAGCGCGCGCGTGAAAGTTATGAAGTGGCGCAACGCGACACCAAAGAAGAAACCCGCCGCCAAGCCCGTGAAGAATACGAAGAAGCGCGCCGTGAATTTACCCAGGCGCAACGCGAATTTAGTAACGTCCAACGTGAGCAACAGCGTGAATTACGCCGCGCCGCCATGGAAACGCAACGCGAAGCCGCCCGCGCCCGCGCCGAAGCGATTCGTGAATCGGCCCGCGCTTCGGCTGAAGCGGCAAGGGCCACCGCCGAGATTGCGCGTGGCGGTTATAATGATGTTTACATTGGCAGAAACGGCCCCTTGCTCACGGAACGCGAGGAACGGACGCTCAAGGTCGAAGGTTCACCCAACATCAGTCTCCACACCGACGACGGCGGCATCGTCGTCCGCGCCTGGGATAACGCGGAAGTGAAAGTCGTCTTTGTCAAACGCGGCCAAGACGCGGCGGCTTTGAAAGAATATAAACTGACCGCGCAACAGAACGGCGCAAACCTGGACATCCGGGCCGAGGTTATCAAGAAAAAATACAGCGACAAGGCGGGCAGCTGGTATTACAACGGCACGGTGGGTTTGGAAGTTTGGCTGCCGCGCAACGTCAAAAAACTGTCCGTCAATACCGGCGACGGGCGCATCATGCTCGAAGGCGTCACCGGTGAACTTGACTTGCGCACGGGCGACGGCAGCGTTGACGTGCTGCGCGGGCAGGGAAATATCAAGGTCTTTTCCGGCGACGGGCGCATCAACCTCAGCGAATGGCAAGGCCAAGCCAATGTCAAAACCGGTGACGGACGCATCTTCCTCAACGGCAATTTCGACGCGCTCAACGCCGAAACCGGCGATGGCAACATTATGTATAATTACACAAACACCCTCAACGCCGTTATTGATGCGGATTGCGAAAACATTGTAACCAACGGTTCTTCAGCCCAAGTCGTCGAGACAGGCGGCAGAAAACGGCTCACCATCGGCAGCGGCGGCAAAACTTTTCGTTTCAGCACCGGCGATGGCAAGTTGTACATCCAACGCGAAAATTGATTGGCACTTGGGCTAACGCTACGCGCCGCAACAACGTCATATTAAGTAGATGCGAAAAAGTTTTGCGGCATAATGCAGAAGCCCGCACGAAAAGGGCAAAGGGCACACTTGACGTAGTGCGTGTTTCCGCATTCGGGTTATGCCCCCAAACATAGCCTTACCTGCTTATTGCTGTCGTAATTCTACGCCAAGGAATTGTAAAGGATTTGTAAATTGCGCAGTGATAAGCGTTTCGCTGAAACTATTGTCATTGGGTTGCGTTATTAACTCCGTGCCGTGAATGCCGCTTATCAGGTTTAGGCGATAAATCAACCATAATTTCTGCTATCGAATCCAGGGGGGATTTTCCATGAAACGAATTTGGCTTTTTATACTCATTTTGTTTAGCGCGACAACGATTTTCGCGCAGCCCGCGCCGGCCTCTAACGCTGCGCCGTCGGGCAATGGCGGCGGTGAAAAGAACAACAAAGTCATGGTGCCGGCAGAAAAAGCCCGGCCCATCAGTATTCCAAAATTAGAGACTCCGCCGGTTATTGACGGTAAAATGGACGAAGCAGTCTGGCAACAAGCGGCGGTTTTCCAAGATTTCTACCAGACTCAACCCGGCGACAACATCGCGCCTTCTAAACCGACCATCGCTTACTTAGCTTACGATTCGCGCACGCTCTATTTGGCCTTTCATTGCTTTGACGACCCCGATAAAATCCGCGCCACCGTCGCCGCCCGCGACCAGATTTTTGGCGAGGATAATATTCGCGTCTATCTGGACACTTTTAACGACCAACGCCGCGCCTACCTTTTGGGTTGGAACGCCTTCGGTATCCAGGCCGACGGGCTTTATAATAGCACCGGCAATACCGATTTCAGCGTGGATATTGTCATGGAATCGAAAGGCTCAATTGTCAGCGACGGCTGGGTGGTGGAAGTTGCTATCCCGTTCAAATCATTGCGTTACGAAGCCGGCGAAGGCAAGCAATGGGGCTTCCATATTTGGCGCAACATTGACCGTTTTAATGACGAAATTGATTCGTGGGTACCGATTTCCCGCGACAAAGTAGGTTTGCTAAACCAAGCCGGACACATCACAGGTCTTTCAGGAATCTCTACCGAACGCACGCTGGAAATTATCCCGACGGTGAAATTTTCCGAAGATGGCGCGCGCATCCCGACGCGCAGCGAGTTGGATTATCGGAATAATCCAGATTTGCGTGGTTTGCCGGACGCGGGCCGTTTTCGCAACTACGGAGTCAAAGGTGAATTTGGCTTAACCGCGAAGTTTAGTTTTACGCCCAACATCACTCTCGACGCGGCCTATAACCCGGACTTCGCCGACGTGGAAGCCGACCAGACAGTTTTACAGGCCAACCAACGCTTCCCGATTTTCTTCCCCGAACGCCGGCCTTTCTTTTTGGAAGGCAAAGATATTTTTGAAACATCGCAGCAAATCTTGAACACGCGCACCATCGCCGACCCTGACGTTGCTTTGAAACTCTCCGGCAAAACGGGCCGGACATTATTCGGCGTCCTATTTGCCAGCGACAACGCGCCGGGCGGCAGTAAACCTGCCAGTGATAACAATGCGCTGGTCGGCGCGTTACGCCTCAAACGCGACATCGGGCCGGAAAGCACCATCGGTTTTATGGCTACGATGTCGCGTTTCTCCCAAGCGCGGCCCGACAAAAAAGTTACAATTAAGGGCATTGAGACCTTTGTGCCAAACGGCTTTATCCGGCGCGATAATTACGTCGCCAGCGTGGACGGACGGTTGCGTTTCGGTGCGCAAAGGACGCTCAATTTTCAACTTACCGGTTCAAACTCAAATCGTTGTTTCTTCGACCCAGGCTTTAATCCCGATGCCAACTCAGCACAAGCCGCGCTCAATCGTGAGGATTGCAACGGCAGTTATAACTTCAAACGCAACGGCAACGGCGTTAACTACAATTTAGGCTTCAATCAATCGGGCCGCCATTTTAGTTGGAACTATAACGCGCAGGGCCGTAACAATGATTACCGCGCCGATGTTGGCTTTGTGCGCCGTCGCAATACCAATTATCAAGGCACTTACTTTAATTACAATTCCGAGCCAAACCCCAAAGCCAAGCTGATTAGCTGGCGCGTCGGCGGCGGCCCCAGCGTCAACTTTGATTGGCAAGGGCGGCTGCAAAATTGGGATACGCAATCCGAGTTCAACTTGCGGTTTAAGCGCAACGCCTACGCCGGCGGCGGCTTTAATTCAGGTTACGAACGTATTTTTGAGGGTGAATTCGGCCCGCGCAACCGGCCCGGGCGCACAAACTTGGGATTTGCCCGCAACGCCCCCGAACGCTCCCTGGTGAGTAAATCTTTTTACACTTTTGTCGGCGCGAATCCGAGCAAGAAATACAGTTATAACTTCGTCTTTGGATACGATTGGAGCACCTTCGATTTTGATTTTGGCAACGACCCCAAATACGCACGCGCCAGCCCTGGCGTCTTGGCTGGCACGGATTTTCGCCAAGACCCTGGCCCCGGCAATAACCTTTTCCTGGAGGCCGAGCTTGAACTTCAACCGACTGACGAGTTGAGTTTTTCACTAAGTTGGAATCACAACAAACTACGCCGCCAGGACACGGGCCGTGTGGCCTTTAATTCGCACATTTATTCACTGCGCTCGACTTACCAGTTTACGCGCTTCGTCTTTGCCCGCGCCCGCGTGGATTATGATTCGTTAGGTTCGAGTGTGAGCGGGCAATATCTTTTCGGCTGGACGCCTAAGCCCGGCACATCCTTTTTCGTCGGTTATAACAACGACCTGAACTTTCGCGGTTACAACTACCTTAATGGCCGCATTGACCCTGTGCCGGAACCCGGTTTCCGACGCAACGGCCAGACGTTTTTCATCAAACTTTCATACCTGTTCCGCAAGAGTTTCGGCGGGTAGTAACTATTCATACTCTGTTGTGAATGATAAAGAGCGGGCGCAAGCGACCCTTCCCGACCTGCCAGGTTGGTCAAGGGATGAGCTTTAACCCACCTGGCAGGTTAGGAAGGGTCGCTTGCGCCCGCTGCCCCGTATTACCTGATTTCTAGCCGTAAACCGTATCATAAAAGCGCGCGCCGCCTCGGGCAGAATAATTTGGCGAATTGTTCTGCCTTCGGGAAGCGCTTGCCAAAAACAAGGCAAAATTTATGTGTAAGAACTTCCTGTTGGCTGTTATCTTGTGTGCCTGGTTAGCTTTAACCATATTCGCCCAACCCGCGCCGGCTCCTCCGGCCCCAACGGGCAAAAAAATAGTCACTGTGCCGCCGGAAAAAGCCGCTCCGATTAAGGTGGCGCGGGTTGACGCTGCGCCCGTGATTGACGGCAAATTAGATGACGCCATTTGGCAACAAGCCACAGTTTTCAAAGACTTTTACCAAGTCCAGCCCGGCGACAACATCGCGCCTACGCAACCAACTGAATGCTATCTCGCCTACGACGCCAAGACGCTCTACATCGCCTTTCGCGCGTATGAAGAACCGGGCAAGGTGCGGGCGACGGTTGCCAAACGCGACGACATCTTTAACGACGATTATGTCGGAATCTTTCTCGACACCTTCAACGACCAACGCCGCGCTTACGAGTTTCTCTTTAACCCGTTCGGCATTCAGGCCGACGCCATTAACACCGAAAGCGGCGGCGGCAATAACGAGGATTTTAGTATTGACGTGGTGATGGAATCGAAAGGCGTGATGGACGACAAGGGCTATACCGTAGAAGTTGCAATCCCTTTCAAATCTTTACGCTACGAAGCCGGCCCGGGGAAATTTTGGGGTATTCAAGTGCTGCGCCGTATTCAACACGCCAACCGCGAGCTTAATTCTTGGATGCCGCTTTCACGCGATAAATCCGGCACCCTCAACCAAGCCGGACGCATCACCGGATTGGAAGGAATCTCGACAGAGCGCACTTTGGAAATTATTCCCACGCTCACGTTATCCGAAAACGGTGAACGAATTGCCGACAACGATTTCCGCAACAATCCGTTAAAGTTTGAGCCTGGTGTTTCCATAAAATACAGTTTTTCGCCAAACCTAACTCTTGACGCGGCGATAAACCCTGACTTCGCCCAGGTTGAAGCTGACCAACTGTTGGTTACCACCAACCAACGCTTCCCGCTCTTTTTTGAAGAACGCCGGCCTTTCTTTCTGGAAGGCAAGGACATCTTCAACTCTATCATGGACAACGTTTACACGCGGCAAATCGTTGACCCCGATTACGCGGTAAAATTGACCGGCAAGAAAGACAAAACCATCTTCGGCGCGCTTTTCGCGGTTGACGCCGCGCCGGGTAATTTCAGCCGTGATGAACGCATCAGTATCATAGCTGACCGCGCTGAATGCCTACGCCGGTTTAATGACGCGGGACGCTGTCGCGGGGATGAGCGGTTTTTCGATAAAAAGGCGTACTCTTTCATAGCCCGCGCCCGCCGCGATTTGGGGACGCAAAATAGTATCGGCATACAGGCCACAAGCCGCACATTTATCGAACGCCGCAACAACCTGTTGGCGGTGGACGGGCGTTTTCGTTTAGACGACAAGACCACTTTCAGTTTTCACACCACCGGCACAATGTCGCGGCGATTTATTTACGACCCTGACCAAGACAAAAATATCTACCGTAACGGCAACGGTTTCGGTTACGCCGTCGTTTACGAAAAACAGCCGCGCAATGGGTTCTTCGTCATCTCCGCCGTCGGGCGTTCGCGTGATTTCTACTCGGATTTGGGCTTCACGCGCCGGCGCAACACCAACGTCATCGAATTATTCGGCAACAAAGGTAGCGAACCCAAGCCAAAAGGCAAACTGGTTTCGTGGAATGTCGGCACTAATAACAGCTACCGCTATGATTGGAAAGGCCGCGTGCAAGCCTGGAACACCGGCGCGCGCGCCTTCTTTAATTTTCAACGCCAGACCTTTTTCGGCTTCGGTTTTGACGCCTACTATGACCGGCTTTTTGAAGGCGAGTTCGGCCCGCGCCGCAATGCGCGGCAAAGCGGCGCGTTCTCTGGCACAGACAATGAACGCTCCTCTATCAACAAGAGCATCTTTTTTGGCGGCGAATCGAATCCGAGCAAGAAAATCGGGTTTTCCACCTTCGTCAATATCAATCGCGGCGCCTTGGATTTTGATTTTGGCGGCGGCCCTAAATTCGAGCGCGTCAGTCCGGCGGCCCTGGCGGGGCGTTCCGGTTTAGACCCTGGCCCGGCTAACGGTATTGATATTAATTCGTCTTTAAGATTGCAGCCGTTGGACGCGCTCAATTTCTCGTTGAATTACACGAAAAGTTACCTGCGTCGCCAAGACAACAACCGTTTGGCCTTTGACACCAACATTTACAGCCTACGCGCAACTTATCAGTTTACCCGCTTCGTTTCGGCCCGCGCGCGACTTGATTACGATACTTTGAGCGCGGGTGTTCGCAGCCAATTCCTTTTGGGCTGGACGCCGAACCCCGGCACGGCCTTTTACGCCGGTTACAACGACGACGTGAATTACAACGGTTACAGCCGTTTTACGGAACGCCCTGAGAACGGTTTGCAACGCTACGGCAGAACTTTTTTCATCAAAATGTCGTACCTCTTTCGCCGCAGTTTTTAGCCCGTACCGCCGCAAAAAGGGAACTAACAGAGTACGCCGGCGTAACCAAAGTTGTAACTTTTGTCGCGTTGGCGCGTCTATCAAATAGTAGATAAGGGGGATATATGAAAACCGAAAGATTAGACCTGTACGTCCGGCGCGTGATGCGCGAAAAGAACCTCGGCGTCGCCGATGTGGAACGCCGCGCCGATGGCGAAATCAGCGACAGCTATGTGCACGGCATCATGTCCGGCAAAGTCAAAGGCAGCCAAACCGTAGTCAAACTAAAAGCCCTGGCGCACGGCCTGGGCGTCAACGAAGACGAGGTTTTTGCCGTCGCGCGTGGCCTCTCGCCGCATTTGCAACCGCGTTTCCACAACGGCGAATTCGCCCGCCTCGCGGCCCTCTTCGAGACGCTGCCCGACCACGAAAAGAGCGAACTCCGCGTCTTGCTGGAAACCCTGGCCCACGAAATCGAACGCCGCACCCGCGTCCGCGAAGCCTGGCCGCAAGTGGCGTAAACTATCAACAATTTAGCAAAGGGGGTGCAATTGAAAGTGCGCTTCAGCCGGTTTGCGCGGCTTTGCCGCCCTACCGTGCGGTGAGGCTATGCCTCACCGAAAGCATTTCCTGGATTTTCGAGGCTACGCCTCCGTTTTAGGCGGCGTAGCCGCAGAAACAAGAGGGGCCAGCGTTCCTGTGAGGCGCCGCCCCACCGCACGGTAGGGCGGCAGAGCCGCAGAGGAATCAGCCACTTAGACTTGTGTAGAAACTAAGAAGCTGTGTTCAAACTCTGAAATAGCCGCAAAAAGCACAAAAGGCACAAAAGAGTATTCTCTTTTTGTGCCTTTTTGCGGCTCTCTAACCCAACTCTATGGCCTCTTTGATTAGTTTCCAAATAGTTTTAAGGGCCTACGCTCCTATTGGAAAAGTTTTTCCACCGGAGTCACCGTCACATTGGCGGGGCCGACGTTTATCGGATAGGCTTGGATGATTTTATCTTCGGTCATCACGTCGGGCGTTTTGGGGGTGTTGTAGGTGATGGGCGAAGGTTTATTGGCGACGATGGCGTCGCGCAGGGCCGCCGCCTCTTTCGTCACCAAAACCACGCGCATCTGGTCTGATTTCAGGTATTTACGAATCGCCGCATTGACTTGTTCAAGCGTCAGACGGCCCAACGCTTCTTTCATGTAGGCGGTAAATTCGCCCGTGTTGTAATAGCGGCTGTCGAGCAAATAACCAAGTTGCGCGTCTTGGTCGGCGACCAGGAGATTGACGTTTTTCGACAAGAAATCGCGGGTCGAAGCAAACGCCGTCGCCGTCAGGCCCTCGCGCACCAGTTTGTCGTATTCGTAAAGCGCGGCCCGCAAAGCGAAATGACCGTCTTTGGCTTCAACGGGGCGAATCCAGATTTGGAAAATCTGCTGCTGACGGCCCAGATTCGGGTC
>JAYVJN010000238.1:0-4201 GCA_043769325.1 Acidobacteriota bacterium | reverse complement strand
CTAACCCCTAACCCCTAACCCCCAACCCCCAACCCCCAACCCCCAACCCCCAACCCCCAACCCCCAACCCCGTTATTCAAAATCAATATTTTTGGTGTTAAGCCAGCCTTGGTCGGCGCGTTGTTTGGGGATGTCGGGGGCTTCGTATTCCAATACCTGGATTTCGGCCCATTCGCCGCGCGCTTGCAAGACGCGCACGCGGGAGCCTTTGCCGATGACGCCGAGGATGTTTCTGGAATTATTGGCGTTAGGGCTGCTGCGGAGGTTGATGTCGGTGGTCGTTGCCACGCCTTCGTCGCCGGGTTTAACTTTGCTAACGGAACGTTGGGTCGGTTTGGGCTGCGGGTTAGTGGGTTGTGGCGGCGTGGTTTGCCCGCCGCGATTGTTGTTGGGGCTGAGGTTGGTGTTGCGGTTTTTGACGTAATAGTTTGTCGCCAGCAACATCCCGACGAACAACGTAATCAGGGCTAAGGCCAGTAATAACCGCGTGCTGCGGCGCGTGCCGGAGGGCTTGGCGGCATGGTCGGGCAAATTGCTGATGATGTCGCGGGCGGCGGTTTGCTTGGGGTTTATGGGCGCGGGCGGCGCGGTCTGGTCGCCAACCGGCACTACTAAACGGGCGCGCGGTTCGGGCGTCTCGCGGTAGCGCGGCACATCGCCCTGTTGCAACGCGGTGGCCGGCTCAAAAGCCGGTTGCGGGGGCGGGGCCGGCACGTTTTGTGACGGCGCGGCGGGCAACTCGCGGCTAATTTGATGGCGCGGGTCGGCGTTGGAAACAGTTGCCGTCGTGTTGAGCGAGGAAAGCAAAGCGGCGTCCGCCAAATCTTGCCAGAAATCCTGCACCTGCTGATAACGGTCTTCGGGCGCGGCTTGGGTGGCTTTGTTGAGCACGCGCAAGACGCCAGGCCCCCAAGGTTGTTGCGCAAGCGGGGCGGGCAGCGCGGTGATGGGCCGGTGCGTATAGTTGCGCGGCGATTCGCCGGCGAGCAGCGTGTAGAGAGTTTTCGCCAGTGAATAAATGTCGGCGGCGGGCGTCAGGCGGCGGCGCGGCGCGGGGTCGTCGTGATTGTCTTGCCCCGTCGGGCTGTGTTCCGGCGGCGCATAGACATTGGTGCCGACGCGGGTGATTTGTTCGTCTGAAATATTGAGTTTGGCGACACCGAAATCGGCGATTTTGACGATGCGTCGGTCAGCCGTGAGGAGTAAGTTTTGCGGTTTGATGTCGCGGTGAATAACGCCGCAAGCGTGCGCGTAGGCCAGCCCTTGCGAGACTTGTTCAAGGTAGTAAAGCGCGTTTTCCAAACGAAAAGGCTGGGCGCGGCAGAGTGTGGAAAGGTCGCCGCCGGGCAGATATTCCAACACTAAATAATGAAACGGCTGGCCTGTCAGGTCAATAGCAGTGCCATGTCCCAAACGGCGGATGATGTTGGGGTGGCGCACGCGGTCAAGCGCGAGAGCCTCGTTTTGAAAATTTTCGATGAGCGTGCGTTCAAGGTCGGTGTCGGGCGTGCCTTGCAAATAGACGTTGAGGGCTTTGATAACAACTTGGCGGTCAGCGGGAGACGATGGATTAACGGCTATGGCGCAGTAAATTTCCGAATAACTGCCGCGCCCCAGACACTCGGTAATGTCGTAGCGACCATCCAGGCGGCAATTTTGCAACTTGAGTTCTTTCACAGAATTTCTAACGGAGAATTCGTCTGCGGAACACGCGAAACACACGGAAAAAAGCAAGGAACAGGGGGCAGAGATTGGGGGTTGGGGATGGGAAGCCGAAGGCCGCGCTTAATCATCAGTTTTGTGGCAACCAGAGAGATTCTTCCCCTTCCCTAGTATCCCCCACTCCCTGCCTTTAACTACTTATCCGATTTGAACCCGTCGCCCGCCGGCGAGACTTTAGGGATAGCCGGCAAGTCGAGTAAATCGTTCAGGGCTTTCAGCGTTTCTTCAGCGTTAAGCGGTTTTTCGCTCTTGCCGTCTAGTTGGGCGCGCAAGCGGGCCGCTTCTATCTCCATTTTCAGCGCGGGGTTTTCCGTCGCCGCGCCACGCAGATTAGTCAAAGCCTTGTCGAATTCCTCCAGGGCCGCTGCCGGTTTGCCGGTGACGAGATAAGCGCGTCCGCGCAGGTAGAGTTGAATTGCATCAGGGTTGGCCAGGCCCGCGGCGTCCTGTTTTTTGAGCCAGGCTTCGGCCCCTTCGTCAACGGCTTTGCGTTCTTTCACGAAAGCGGCGCGCGCTTCGACAGCGTTTAGATTTACCGGCGGCGGCGCGGCGGGCGCGACGTTGCTCACGCCCGGCACGCTCCAACCCGTCAACTCGGCAAATTTGTCGCGCAGGGCCATGCCGCCGAAAAACGCGCCGGCTATCGCGCCTATCACCAATAACGCCAACAGTAGTTTTGCCAGTGGCCCGCCGCCGGATGCGGTTGGCGCAAGACTGCCGGCGAACGGGGCCGGCGGTTCTAAGGGCGCGGCGGGCGCGATGGCCGGCGTTTGCGGTTGATAAGCCGGAACATCGGCAGCGGCGGCGGCGCGGGCTTTGGTTTCGGTGCGTTCTTCTTCCTCGGAAGCCGTTGCCAGGACGGGAACAAAGGGAGTCTCGGCGGGTTGCGCACCGGCGCGAACAATGACGGCGGTTAAATTATCCTCTGCGCCACGCTCGTAACAGAGCCGTTTCATTTCGTCGCAAATCGTTTGGGTTGCATTGTCGCCACGCAACAGGTCGCAGATTTCCGTGTCTGATAAGTGGCGCGTGATGCCGTCGGAGCAGAGCAGAAAGGCTGTGCCGGGGTCGTAAGTGATAGTGCGCATATCCACTTCGACATTGGCTTCGGCTCCTAAAGCGCGGCTAATGACGTTGCGGCTGGGATGGTTAGCGGCTTGTTCGGCAGTCATTCGTCCGGCGCGGACTTCTTCTTCTACGAGGGAATGGTCGCTGGTTTCACGGTAAAGCCGGCCATCGGGCGACAAACGATATAACCGCGAGTCTCCGACGTGCCCGATAGTGGCTTGCGTGGCTGTCAGGTGCAGAGCGACGACGGTGGTTGCCATCGAGGAGAAATCGGGGTGCTCGTGCGCCATCTGGTAAATCGAAGTGTTGGCGCGTTGGATGGCGAGTTCCATTAAGTCTTCGATGTCATCATTGTCGTCCAACTTGTAGCGAAAGGCTTCACTGAGGACTTCCACCGCCGTTGACGAAGCCACTTCGCCGGCCTGCGCGCCGCCCACGCCGTCAGCCACGATAAAGAGATGCCGCGCTGCGTCAGACAGGTAAGAATCCTCGTTAACAGGGCGTTTTTCGCTCAGTCCACGGTCTGAAACAAACGCGGTCTCAAGTGTAAATGCTGCGGGTAAAATAGTTTCTGTCATCTTACGGCCTCCGGCAAAGGTTTATTCAAAGTAGCGCGACCCGACTCGCGGGCGTCGCGCGCGTTGCGGTGCGAAAACGCCATTAACATCCCCAACATGGCAAAACTGGTTATCAAACTAAATCCGCCGTGACTGACGAACGGTAAAGTGATGCCCGTCATTGGCAAAGCGCGGGTGATGCCGCCCATGTTGACCAAGCCTTGAAACCCAATGAAGGCGGTCAATCCGGCAGAACACAACTTGGTAAACATATCACGAGCGTCAATCGCCGTGCGAACTCCGGCAAAAACGAGGATAACTAACGCCAGCATGATTATCCCGCCGCCGGCCAAGCCTAGTTCTTCGCCTAAAGCGGCGTAAATATAATCGGAATCGGCCACCGGAATCAGTTCCGCGTAGCCTAACCCAAGCCCGCGCCCAGACGCGCCGCCCGACGCCAAACCATAAACCGCTTGCGCCGGCTGAAAGGCGAGACGGTCAAACCAAATGTCCACATTTACCGCCTCACGATTGGCTGCGCTCTTTTCGGCAATGGCGCGTAAAGTCTCGCGGCTTGTGCCGGCTTTGTTTTTTTCATCCGCCAGCAACGCCTTCTCGTATTCTTCAGCCCACCAAGCGGTGTCGGGCGAAGGCGGGTCGAAGCCGTCCAGCCATAGGTGAAATCGCTGCTGAATGCGCGACGGCAACACCATTTTGACAGGTTTTGCTAAAGTCGGCAACAAAGGGACTTTAGCTTGCACGTCAACCGGCAATGCGCCCACAACTAAAATACTGATGACCAGTAAAACCGAACCGACAAAGAGGAGCAATTGCGGCCAGCGTCTTACCGCGAC
>JAYVJN010000237.1:0-6757 GCA_043769325.1 Acidobacteriota bacterium | reverse complement strand
ATAGATGTTACTTCGATACTGGCGTCGTCTAATTCCAGAGAGGCGAACGGGGCCGGGTCTAAGGCTAAAGGGTTCAACTCATCTTGCGGCGGCGGCGGCATTGTTTCTTCGCTAGCTTGGGGCGGCAACTCCTCGCTGACAGCGTGAGCTAACGGATGCAGTAAGTCGTTGACCTTAGTTACTAACTGCCGGATGGACTGAAACGGCTTGGTCAAATAATCATCGGCCCCGGCCAGCCGCGCTTTTTCTTGGTCAAACGGTTCAAACGCGCCTACCAGTAGAATTACCGGAATGTTACGCAACCGTTCGTTCTGCTTAATATAAGTGCAGACTTCGTAGCCGTCACGCTTGGGCATAAAAACGTCCAGCAACGCTACATCGGGTATTCGTTCACCTAGTTTGTCAATCGCTTCCTGCCCATCGTTAGCAGTAATTATTTCCACCCCTTCAGAGGCGAAGGTTAGCGATACGACTTTCTGGATGGTTACAGAATCATCAGCAAGTAGTAATGTACGGCCCATGACCGGATTTAACTCCTTAATTTGAGGCTACGTTTTAATAACAAAAGTCAATTTGGGTGGGGTAAGCGGCGTGTATAACCCTGCCACGCCGCCGGTACACTAATATAAACCTAACATCAGCCATGACATAGCGTCAAGAAAAAACATTGCGCCAGGCTCTGAAACAGGAAAAAAGTTGTTTTAACAGCGTGTTACGTCGGATTGGCTTTGGCAATCAACATGCGTAACATAATTTGCAACTGCACTGTTGTAAAGGGTTTTGGCAAAAAGACGACGGCCCCGGCAGCGAAACTGTCGGATGACAACTTCGGATTTTGTTCGGCAGTCATCATCATTACCGGAATCTGTGCCAGCTTGGGCGTGCTTTTCATAAAGCGCACCAGCTCAGTTCCTTCGATATGTGGCATCACCACGTCAAAAATAGCCGCGATAAAGGAAGCATTCTCTTGCAGCAGACTATAAGCTTCGCGTCCGTCATGGGCGGGAACGGCGGTATAGCCTTCTTTCTCAACAATTGCCGTAACCAGGCGGAGAATCGCGGGGTCGTCGTCGGCAACTAAAATCCGTTTATTAGTTGAATCACTCATGTTGTTACTGCTGTGTCAAAGGGCTGCCAGTTGCCTGTCGCCCTCATGGTGAGAGGCTAACCCGGCGGCTAGTTTGATAGCGGCCACCAAGCTAGAATGTTCAGCTACGCCTTGACCGGCAATATCAAAAGCAGTGCCGTGATCAACCGAAGTGCGGATAAAGGGTAGCCCTAAGGTGACGTTGACGGCCTCGCCAAATGACAGGCATTTGATAGGAATCATCGCCTGGTCATGGTAACACGCGATTACCGCGTCGAACTCGCCGCGTGAGGCGCGTAAGAAAATCGTGTCCGCCGAAAAAGGCCCGCTCACGTCAATCAAACCACCAGCCTGACATTCTTGCACCGCCGGCAAAATTTCTGCCGCTTCTTCGATGCCGAAAAGACCGCCTTCGCCCCCATGCGGGTTGAGCGCGGCAACTGCCAAGCGTGGTTTTTTTAGTCCCCAGCGTTGTAATTCATAATGCGCCAGGGTAATGATATGCACTATTTGTTCCCGCTCAACCAAGCGGATGGCTTGCGCCAGCGGGACATGGGTTGACAGTAACACAATTCGTAGGTTCGCCGCCACAAAAGCCATCGCAAAATCTTTCGTGCCGCTTAAATGAGCGAGAAATTCGGTGTGCCCGGGAAAGCTATAACCACCGAGAAAGAAGGCTTTTTTGTTGATGGGGGCGGTAGTAATAGCTGCGGCGACGCCGGCCCCGCAGAGTTCTACCGCCGCTTCGATATACTCGGCGGAGGCTTTGCCGGCGAGCCCCGACTCAACACCCGGCTCAATGTAACCGTTGATGTTATCTAAACTGTAAACGACTGGCGCGGCGTGGCTGGCGGGCCAGGTTGCGCCGCGCCGCAGAACCTCATAACCGCTTTTAAGATTGAGGTCGCGGGCGGTTTGCGCCAAATGTCGCGCGTCGCCCACGATAATCGGTTGGCAACAAGCGGTGACTTCTGGTTCTGTCACCGCTTTGAGAACTATTTCCGGGCCAATGCCAGCCGGATCGCCTATTGTAATGGCGATGCGCGGGCGTTCTGACACGGGGTGAGGGTCTTGGCTAAAATCGCTCATGTTGCAAAAAAGAAAGGCGAATTAATTTCAAAACCGCGTGGGCGGCAATCTTAATCGTCAACTTCATCCGCGTCGTCGCGCTCTTCGGCTTTGAACATATATTTGATGTTATGCTTGAGCAAGAGCAGATTTGGTTCGTCGTGGCGGTTTATTTTCAGGGCGTTGCGGTCGTACCATTCAATTGTGCCGGTAATTTCTTCGCCGTCCTGCAAGGCAATAACCATCAAGGTATGGGCGTCAATCTGCTTTTTGTAGTAATACAGTTCGGCGAATGTTTCCACTATGGGCGGCTGGCGTTTGCGCACCTGAATGGACGACGCGGAGGAAGATGACGATGCAGAGGACGACGCAGACGAGCCGGAAGACGACTCTTTAGCCGGACGGTGCACGACAATGGGTTTAGCCGGCGCGGGAGGCGTTTCGCGGCTTTTGTTTCTTACTTCAGCGAGGGTTGGTCTAATCAATTTGCGGTTCACGGTTTTTTCCTACCTTCTTTAATAGCAAAACAAAATTGTAATTGTAGTGTTACAGTAAGCCTGGTTAAAAAGAGCAAGCGAGAGGGCAATGAAATGTCACGCTAGTTCAAACAGGAAGAAGACTATGCCTGGCTATCGCCAGCCAGCTTGTTGGATTTACTAAGGCTTTATTGCAACACAGGGCCTTTTAAGTGTAATGCTTGGGCGCATTCTCTGTTACACAGAAGCCACAGAAAGATGTGCATTCGCGCGGTAGTTCCGGAAGAACATGATATGATTTTCCGCCCAAGGATTGATTGACATACTACACCAAAAACGCGAAAAGTAAAGCCAGGAAAGCGAAAACGCAAGCGAAACGGCTGGCCCGCAACCAATAACTGCGGGCCAGCCGTTTCCGTTTTCACAGACCGGTTTTAGTCGGCCTTCTTACGAATAAAAGTCGGCACATCCAGGTCGTCGCTACGCGAGGGGTTGGCTGACTGGCGGGGTAAATCATCGCCGTTGCGGGTTTGATAACGCGGCGTCGCGTTAGTGTTAAAAGATTCGGTAATCACGCCGGACATGGCTTCGCGGTCAAAGCCGGTAGCGATAACCGTAATCTTCATTTCGTCTTGCAGGCTTTCATCAATCACCGCGCCGAAAATGATATTGGCGTTTTCGTCGGCTGCCTCACGAATCATGGTTGAGGCTTCGTTGACCTCAAACAAGCGCAGGTCGTTGCCGCCGGTGATGTTAATGAGCACGCCCTTCGCGCCGTGAATCGTGGCTTCTTCGAGCAAGGGCGAATTGATGGCATTTTGCGTGGCTTCGATAGCACGGCGTTCGCCGCTGGCCCGCCCGACGCCCATGAGCGCGATGCCCATGCCTTGCATCACCGTTTTCACGTCGGCAAAGTCCACGTTAATCAAACCGGTAATGGTAATCAGGTCGGAAATGCCTTGCACGCCCTGGCGCAGCACGTCGTCCGCGCTTTTGAAGGCGTCGCTCAAGGTGGCGTTTTTGTCCACCGCGTTTAAGAGCCGTTCGTTGGGAATCGTGATAACCGTGTCCAGACACTCGCGCAACTCGGCCAAGCCGATTTCCGCTTGTTGCATCCGGCGTTTGCCTTCAAAAGGAAACGGTTTTGTGACGACCCCAACTGTCAAAGCGTTGAGTTCCGTCGCCAGCGAAGCGATTATCGGGGCTGCTCCGGTTCCCGTGCCGCCGCCCAATCCGGCAGTCACAAAAACCATGTCCGCGCCTTCCAGCACTTCGATTATTTTGTCGGTATCTTCGAGCGCGGCGTCGCGCCCGACATTGGGGTCGGCTCCGGCTCCGAGACCTTTGGTTAATTTACCGCCCAATTGAATTTTGGTCGGGGCCAGGCTGCGTTTGAGGGCTTGTAAATCGGTGTTGGCAACGATGAATTCCACGTTGTCAATACCGGCTTCAATCATCCGGTTGACGGCGTTACCGCCGCCACCGCCCACGCCTATGACCTTGATGCGCGCGCCAGAGAGCGGGGGCTCTTCGTCTAGCAAAATGCTAATGTTACCCGGTTGGCGACTGTCACCTGTCATCCTTCACTCCTTTTCGTCAAGAGCCGCGTTAGCCCTTGCGTTTTCCTTACCACTTAGTATTGCGATTGTGTGCGCCATCTGCGCCAAGATGTAGTATCTAACGGCTTTGGAGCATACAATACTTTTTTACAAAATGCCACTGAACCGATGGCGAAATTTTGCCACAAATTCCACTAACCTGCCGGTTGGGGTGCGAATGTTCAAACCCGTCCGGTTTTCGGCGTTAATAATGCGATTTCCTAAGAGCGCGAGGCCCGCCGCCGCCGCCCAATCCGGGTAGCATAAGTCTTGCGTCAGGCCCGTCAAGCGGTCTGTTTCCGGTCTGCCGACGCGCACCGGGGCCTCAAAAACCTGCTCCGCGATTTCGTCCAAACCGAGCAGCCGCGCGCCGCCGCCGGTCAGCACGACACCGCTTGATAAAAGCCTGTCCCAATTGTGGCCGCGCAACTCATCGGCTACTTGTAAGAGCACTTCTTCGGCGCGTGGTTGCAGAATATCGCATAGGATTTGCCGCGAAAGCTGGCGCGGCCCGCGTCCGCCCACCGAGGTCGCTTCGACCATTTCGCTCCGCGCCTGGTCCGGCAATGCTGGAGCGTAAGCGCAACCGTAGGCGCGTTTAATGCGTTCGGCTTCGGGAATCGGCGTGCGCAAACCAAACGCGATGTCGTTGGTAAAATGCGCGCCGCCGACGGGGAAAACCGCCGTGTGTTGCACCGCGCCGCGTTGGTATATGACGAGGCCCGTGGTTTCCGCGCCGATGTTGACCAACGCGCAGCCAAACTCTTTATCGTCTTCGGTGAGCGCGGCTTCGGCGGCGGCGATTTGTTCCAACGCCATATCTTCGACCACCAGACCGGCGCGGTTGACGGCGTTGATGGCGTTTTGCCGCGACGTGATGGGGCTGGTGATGATGTGGACTTTAACCGCCATCCGCGCGCCAATCATGCCTACGGGGTCGTTGATGCCGTCCTGGTCGTCAACGATAAATTCCTGCGCCAGGCGGTCAACAATTTCACGGCCCGCCGGTAATTGCACAGCGCACGCCGATTCGATGGCGCGTTGCACATCATCGGGCGTGATTTCGCGGTCACGGCCCGCAATGGCGACGATGGCCTGGCCGTTCAAACCCATGACGTGGGTGCCGGAAAGATTGAGCATTACCTCCGTTGCTTCCAGCCCGCTCATGCGTTCGGCGTCCTCGACGGCCTTTTTGATGCCCTCGATGGCGGCGTCGGGGTTGACCACGACGCCTTTGCGCAAGCCTTTAGCTTCGGCTTCGCCAATGCCGGCAATTTCTAAGAGGCCCGCCTCATTCGGCTCGCCGATAACACAACGGACGCGGCTTGTGCCAACATCCAGACCGACGACCGGCCCCCCACGTTTAGCCATTCGTTTTCTCCTCGTTTCGTTTCATTATCAACGCTTTATAGCTGGTTTGGGGGAAACTGCCGGACGCGCTCTGTCACCGGCGGTTGATGTTGCCGGCGCCGCGATGTTCTCACGATAACTGACAATTACATGGTCGTCCAGTTTGGCGTTCAGCGCAATTACGTCGGAACGTTTTTCGCTGTCCAAAGTTTGCAGCGCGTCTTTCAAACGCGCGCCCCGGTTGCGTTCGCCTAAAGAGACGGGAACGTCGGGGTGGCTGCGTAAATAAAGCCGCACATCGCCGGTGTCAGAGAGGTTCACATCGCTGATGCGTTTGCTCAAACCGAGATTGTCCCATTCCGCGAGCATCGCTTTGTAGGCTTCGATGCGTTGGCGATTGGCGGCCTGGGCTTCGTCTGTCTCGCGTTCGTCCCAACCTTTGAGCAGAATCAGGTTAGCCATTTTATCGGAAGGCGCGTAAGGCCCCAGTTTAACGCCTTCGCCGTCCACCCACATCGCTTTGCCGTTGTTGGCGACGATGACGGCAGTTTTTACGCGCTCTTTGACCACAACGCGCAAACCATCTGGCAAAACGCGGGAAACTACGGCCTGATGCACCCAGGGCAGACGGTTGATTTCCGCGCTGATGGCGTCTAGTTGCGCCCGCCAGACGCCCGTTTCCACCGCGTGGCGTTGCGCGATGGCGCGAATGTCGTCCGCCGAAGTCCGCACTGCGCCGACCACCGCAATGTCACGCACCTGAAAGAAGGCCGAAGAGGTTGCCGCGTAATACGAAACGCCCAACACTACCAACGCCAATACGCCGAGAAATACCGCCAATACACGCGGCAAATAACTCTGCCAACGATTGCTCGTCGCGCTGCTGCTCCGCGTCAAACTACGCCCGCGCTTGGTCGGACGTTGCTGGCGGGCGGTTGTTGCGGCTGTACTTTTACCAATTTTAGCAGGCATCTTTGTTCCTCTAAGTCACAGGTCGAAAACCATCCGGGTATTTTCGCGGAGCGTTTTTCCCAACCCCCGTCCCCTATTCCCCATCCCCTTTGTTTGCGTTCCAGCGTTCGACCTCATATTCCAGTTCGACGCCGTGTTCGGCTTTCATACGGGCTTTGATTTCTTCGGCTAAAGCTAAGGCGTCAGAGGCTTTGGCGTCCGCGCCT
>JAYVJN010000236.1:0-3889 GCA_043769325.1 Acidobacteriota bacterium | reverse complement strand
TTGAAGATGAGTCATAGATGAATAGTGCTGAGTGCTGAGTGCTGAGTGCTGAGTGCTCGTGCTTGATTCCGCTCTGAGGTACCTATGCCGCAGCACTCAGCACTCAGCACTCAGTACTCAGCACTCAGCACTCAGCACTTCTACCCATTTCTCTGTCTTGTTCGCCTAGTTCCGCAATTCGCGCCATGACGAACTCGCCGATGGCTTTGTAAGTGCGAACATGATCTTTCATCCCATAAAATTCTGCTAAATCCATCAGCGGGCCAAAATGGACGCGAATCTTCTCGCCGCCGCGCCAGTTGCCCAAGATTTGTTTGGGTAAATCGTTGCCGAGTCCGGCCACAAACACTGGCATTACTTGGGGTTGCGCTTGCTTGACAAGCATTCCCAGGCCCGGTTGCGCGGGCAACAGAGAATAAGGGTTCGGGTCGAAATTGCGCTTGCCTTCGGGATGAAAACCGATGACGTAACCGCTTCCTTCGCGGCACAATTCGGTCAGGCGGCGCATGGAGTATTTGTCGAAAGCGCGTTTTTCGTTGGCTTTGAAAAAGGGCGGGTACATCGAAAACCAACCCATGACGAAATTGACGAAAATCCCCAGAAATGAATCGTAGAACAACTCACTACGAACCGGAAAGATGAGCGGGCGTCGCCATTTAGCGCGGTGAAACAGAGCGGTTGAAACTGTATATAAGTCGAAAAAGGAGCGATGGTTGGCGACCAGGAGCAGCGGGCGTTCGGCGTCCACCGTTTGCAAATGCTCCAAACCATAGACGCGCATCAGGTTATAGGTTGCCAGTCGAATCCAGCCCGCGCCGATAGTGCGTTGGCAAAATGTCCAGAGCCGCTTCCAACGGCCCTGATTCATCTGATGGGCCACACGAAAACAGACGCGCTCGGTGAGCGACAAGACCGCCAACTCGTCTGGCGCGGGTTCGCTCACCGCCGGCGGCGCGGCGGGTGGGCTTGGTTTACTTAAAGTTGCCAATTTAGGTTCGGTCAGAGACATAGCCCAATACTGTTTCCGGCACACGGAGCGTAACGCCGAACGGTGAACTGTTTTAATTTTTACTCACTTTACGCAATTCCGGTTTTCAGCCCGTGAAGACGGGCGGCAGCATAAAGCCACGTGCGTGAGCGCGGGGAAAGCTGGCAAACCCGTGGAACAGCTATCGAAGATAGCGACAGCCGTTGGTTATCTGGGGATGTCGCCCGCCTTCGCGGGCTACGGAACCCTCTTGTTGGCTAACCCCGCACTCACGCACGGGGCTTTATGCTGCCGCCGTCTTCAACGGCTAAGAATAAGGCTTGCTATGTAACGTGAGTTATGTAGCTTTTCGCGCCTCTATAGTCAATAAAACCGGGAAGTTAAGGAACTTAACGGCCTTTGGCACGGCCTTGACCAGTTCCTCGTCGCCGTAGTATTCGCGCTTGCTGATGTTAGTGAAACCGGCGTCGGAGAGCAAGTTGAGGTAGTCGTCTGTTGTGTGGCGCACCGCGCCGAGGCGGTATTCTGTATCCTCTTGTTCAAAGTTTGCCTCTTTGCCTGCCGCCGCTAGTTCGGGGTGATAGACCGAAAAGACATAACGCCCGCCCGGTTTCAATGTCTTGTATGTTTGGCTAAAGGTTGTCGGCAAATCGTCTAGGTGTTCGCCGATGAGCGCGCACAGTACCGCGTCAAAACTCTCCGGTTGCAGAGGAAACTGTTGCTGTAAATCAGCTTGCAGCACCGGCGCGGTTGGCGCATTACGCCGCGCCACGCGCAGCATACCCAGCGAAAAATCCAATCCGACGGCGCGGCTGCCGGCTTTGGTCAAGCCCGACAAATTGCGCCCCGTGCCGCAGCCCGCGTCTAAAATGCGCTCGCCCTTTTGCGGCTGCAACAAAGCCAGTGAATAACGCGCGTCCATAGCCACTACCGGATTCGGCGTCGTGTCATAAGTTTGCGACCACAAATCGTAGCCCTCGCGCACCGTTACTCTCTTAACTTTTTTCATAACCTAGCCAAAATAACTTATTCCCACCCGCAAACTTCGCAACAGCGGCCCCAAAGAACGCGCCAAAACCAATGCCGCCAGCGCGTGCGATAAAGCCAACGCGAATAAGTTCGGCGCGCGTTGATAAACCCAGGCCCACAACAAACCGCCGGTAAATGTCATCGCCATGAGGCCCGGGTTCGGCGCGTGCAAGAGCGCGAAAACTATGGCGGTCAACATGATACTGCGCCAACCCGCGCCCCACAAAAACCGCGCCCGACGGTTGATGTAACCTTGCAAAACATACTGCTGCAACAAAGCCCACACTGGCAACCACAAGGCCCACGCCGCGAAATTGTCCCGCGCCAGCCCAACAGTACCAAGCCGCCAGCCCAACAAAACGAACAACACGGCAAAGCCCAGCGTCGGCAACACTAACAACCGCGCCGCCGCGCCGAAATTGTCCCGCCGCCAACCGAGGTCATGCAATGTTTCGCCGCGTTCACGGTGCGAGATAATCATTAGCCCCACCGCCAAACCCAACGGCACGACCCGCAACCAGCCCGCGCCGCCGCTCATCGGCGCGACAAACCACGCCGCCAGCAAAAATGACACGCAGACCGACGCGATTTCCCACGCCGCCAGCGCACGGTTATCGTTTTTGGCCTCAGTTAAAACGTCCATCAAAACAAAATGGAATCGAGCAGCAATACCTTCGCCAAAACGATGTTTGAGAAATTAAAGCTGGGATAACTGGTGAGACGGGGCTTTTAGTAGATTTAGGTTTGCTCACTATTTCAACTAAAAGGAACACCCGTCTCAATGGATATTCTAGCACTCTTAGCCTGTGGTGAACCACTCTTGCCCGCCGCGACGCTGCGCTCGCAGCAAAGCCGTCAAAGGTCGAACAGTCAACGAAGCCAGACGGTAAATCATTCGCGCAGAACGCGATGGCGGCGGCGGTGCGCGCCTGTGTTAGCGCAACGCGGCTTCTTGCTGCCTGCTGCTGGCTGCCTGCTGCCGCGTTACGGCCTGTCACCAACATCTCAGGGCGCGCCCGCTGATCGTGGCCGTTAGGCGGCTTCACTCGCATACAAAGTTGCGCTAAAATATGAGGTATGAAAACTGATACAGCACAAACCGTTATTTCTCGCTCATCTGAGGTAATGAGCGGTGCGCCCGTTTTCGCCGGAACTCGCGTGCCGGTCCAAAGTCTGCTTGACTATCTGGCCGGCGGACATCCGCTGGAAGAATTTTTGGAAGATTTCCCAACGGTGCGCCGTGAGCAATCTCTCGCATTATTGCAGAAACTAAAGGAATCGTTGGCAACCGCACAAATATGAAAGTTTTGCTTGATGAGTGTTTGCCGAAAAAGTTGAAGCGTGAAGTTGCGGCAGACTTGGTTAAAACCGTTCCCGAAGTTGGTTGGGCGAGCAAAAAGAACGGCGAACTTCTGCGACTTGCGGAGCAGGATTTTGACGTGCTTTTGACCAATGACCAGAATATGGAACATCAACAGAATTTGCAAAACTTTGCTTTGGCGTTCGTTGTTCTGGTTGCGCCAACAAATGACATCGCCGACTTGAAGCCATTGATGGCTGCCGCTAACGAAGCGTTGAAAATAATTAAAGCGGGCGAAATTCAATACATCAGAGCAAGTAGTTAAGGCTTTCATTTATCCTCAACGCGCCGCCGAACCAATCATTGCAATGGAGCGGCGGCCAACGGCCCCTTCATCAAGTTGCGTGCTTTCGCTCGTGTTGTGCGTAGCGGGCCGCCGCCCATTGAATTCCAGCGTTCGACGGCTATCCTGTTTCTACTGCCGTCCAAAACACAGGAGAACTAAAATGAAAAAGGTCATTCTGTTAGTACTACTCGTGTTCGGCGCTTCTTCTCTTGCTTTTGGTCAGAAG
>JAYVJN010000235.1:0-5362 GCA_043769325.1 Acidobacteriota bacterium | reverse complement strand
GTGAAGATTCCATTGATGCCGAAAGGCGTTGAGCACTCTATATCGCCGGGCGCACGGCAGTGGGCGGCATTGTGAAGATTCCATTGATGCCGAAAGGCGTTGAGCACTATCGGCATCAACCTCAATGCCGACGGCGCGGGCGCGTGAAGATTCCATTGATGCCGAAAGGCGTTGAGCACGGTAGTCCGTGCGGTCAAGCCGCGTGTCCATCCCAACGTGAAGATTCCATTGATGCCGAAAGGCGTTGAGCACTCCTAAATGTAAGCGTCAACAAGCTAAAAGGCTTGGTGAAGATTCCATTGATGCCGAAAGGCGTTGAGCACTGGTCGCCGAAAAGCGCGGTTACAGGCCGGCCACAGGTGAAGATTCCATTGATGCCGAAAGGCGTTGAGCACCCCATTGCGAAATCACGCAAATATGTATCAAAGTCCGTGAAGATTCCATTGATGCCGAAAGGCGTTGAGCACTCGCCATTTGTCAACGGCTTGGCCTAGTTGTGTAAGTGAAGATTCCATTGATGCCGAAAGGCGTTGAGCACCAACAACTAATGCGGCTTGCCGCGTGGGATTTAGACAGTGAAGATTCCATTGATGCCGAAAGGCGTTGAGCACGGGTAGTGCATCATTGCCTCCACAAACGAGGGGTTCAAGTAAAGATTCCATTGATGCCGAAAGGCGTTGAGCACGTTACGTTCATAACGCTCTGGAAAAAATAGGCGGCGTGTGAAGATTCCATTGATGCCGAAAGGCGTTGAGCACTTGCCGGTGTTAATCACGTTGGCCGGTCTCGGATTGCTGGCCGCGCTCATGCTTTTGTAGGCTCGTAGGCGTGAAAGTTAGCCGCGCCTGTAAATCTCTGGTAAAAATAGGTTGTATGCTTCGCCAAATTCAGCGTATGATACGCGAGGGCCGTTACCGCGCTACAACGCATCTCTTAAACGATAGCTTGCGCGATGACGGTTGCACACTGCCCGATGCGCTCAACGCCATTTTAGAAGGCGAATTGACAGAAGTTTTTAACGATGACTCAGGCGGCCAACGCTACGAAGTAACCGGCCCGACGCTGGATAACTACGAAATGGGCGTAGTTTGCAAGTTCACAGCAGACAGCAGAACGCTAATTTTGATTACGTCGTATGTCTTATAAAGATACAACCCTTGTAATTGATTGCCATCAGTGCGGGACGGTCATGGAACGACGCATAGTAGCGGATAGGGTCACGATTGCCGGGCAATGGCTACAAGTGGACAAGATGCCGGTTGATGATTGCCCGAACTGCGGAGAACGCTACTACGACGGGCCTTTTATCGTTGCGCTGGAACACGCCATGCGCGAATCGGCAGCCGCCTAAGATTATGCGCTACGGCGCGAAAGGGCGCGGGATTGATTCCCGCGCCCTTTTGCTTGGCCGCTAGATATTGTGGTCTTATAACAACTTCAACTTTAGTGGAGCTATTTGGAAGTTGGACACCCCCCACATAACGAGAAAAACATAGCCACCAATGCGGAAGCCCGCACTTAGTCAAGGGCGTCTCATGCTGCGCCCTTACTTCGTGCGGGCTTCCGCATTGGTACGTCATTCTCTTCTTGGTATTAGGGGGTGGTACTTCCAAATAGCTCCATTAGTATGTTTCACGGCCTATATTTGGGGCTTCGCTCGACGATTAAACTACAAGATATTGTGTTTGGCGTTGGCCTGTTTCATGGTTGGCGCGGGTGAAGATTCCATTGATGCCGAAAGGCGTTGAGGACAGTTAATCGGCGTGGCGTCGGAAAGTTTCGTCTTGGTAGCCGGCGACGCCGCTAAGATTTCAACTTTAGAATTGACTTTCGACCTACTCGTCTAACGTGGCCCCAAAATAAAAAGCGGGCCGGCACTTTTCAGGACGCCGGCCCGTCTTTCCTTGTTCAAATTCTTTGACTTACCTATAATGGCGCGTGGAAATTTGCAGTTATGAACACCAACGGCGACTTAGAATTTATTGCCGCCACCCACGCTGTGCTATACACTTCAAGAAAAAGAATTGTCTGCGGAACACGCGAAACACACGGAAAAAAGCAGCCAAGTTCTGCCTTTGCTTATTTCCGCGTGTTCTGTGTTTTCCGCAGCTCTAAAATTCTTTTTCTTGAAAGATATAGAAGACTTTTGACGGCTTTGCCGCCGATTAAGAGGCTTGGCCGATGTCCCGGCGGTATTGCATCCCTGCCCAAGAAATATCGCCGACGGCTGCGTAAGCGCGGCGCAAGGCTGCGGGTAAATCCGCGCCCGTCGCCGTTACGCCCAAGACCCGCCCGCCGGCTGTGAGCCATGCGCCAGCCTCGTTGCGCGTCGTGCCGGCATGAAAGATGACGGTTCCGTCCCGTTGGTTTGCTTTCTCCAAACCGGAAATCACCGCGCCGGTGGCCGGTTGCGCCGGATAATTCTTTGCGGCCAGCACCACACAAGCCGAAGCCTCTTTGCTCCACACAACTTTCGTCTGCGCCAGGCGGCCCTGCGTTACAGCTTCGCAAATATCCAACAAATTGCTTTCCAAACGCACCAAAATCGCTTGCGCTTCGGGGTCGCCGAAACGGACATTATACTCCAAAAGCTGCGGGCCGGCGGCGGTCAGCATCAAGCCTAAAAAGAGAATGCCGCGAAACGGGAAGCCCTCGGCGGCGGCCCCGCTTAACGTCGGTTCAACGATTTCGCGGACGACCCGCGCTTGTGTGGCTTCGTCTAACAAATGCGGCGCGGTTATCACGCCCATTCCGCCGGTGTTAGGGCCGGTGTCGTTTTCACCGATGCGTTTGTGGTCACGCGCCGCCGGCATCAAAGCGTAATCACGCCCGTCGCTGAACAGTAATAAAGAAACCTCGCGGCCTGACAGCGTTTCCTCCAAGACAACGCGCTGTGCGGCTTGCGTGTCGCGCATCAATTCGCTGATAGCCTCTATCGCTGCGGCGCGATTGTTTGCCAGGATGACGCCTTTGCCCGCCGCCAGGCCATCCGCTTTGACCACGACAGGGGCCGCCGCGTCACCGAAAAAGCCGCTCTCAAGTATCTTTAACGCGACGGCGGGCGATTCCGCGACACGGTAACGGGCCGTCGGGATTTTGTGCCGCGACATAAAATCTTTAGCGAAGATTTTGCTGGATTCAAGGCGGGCGGCGGCTTGCGTGGGGCCGAAAAGCGGCAAATCTTTCGCCGCGAAACGGTCAAATACTCCCGCCGCCAATGAAGTTTCGCCACCGGCGATGGTTAAATCAATCTGTTTAACTTGCGCATACTGAGCTAATTCGGTTATATTGAGCGCATTGATGGGTAAGATTTGGGCGTTGGTAGCGATACCGGCATTGCCGGGCGCGCAATAGATTTGTAAATCGCGTCCCGCGTGGCGCGACAGTGCATAAATGAGCGCGTGTTCGCGTCCCCCGTTGCCGATGACCAGAACTTTCACTTGATTAAGCGATTCCTTTCCCCCGGTTTGGCTGATAAAAATCCGCTAAATACATGATGGAATGCTGGCACGCACATAAGCGCACTGTCAAGTTCTAATATGCGCGAGTGCTGCCGATTTGTCACTGTAACGATGGCTCAATACAGTAAAGCACAAGTTTTTGTGGAATCTGTCATGGATTGAGTTTTTCTTGAATCTGTACCCCCGTAATGTTAGCTTCGTTTATGCGAAGCAAGGAGGAGAAGATAGCTATGTCTAAGTCTTTTAGAGTATTGTCGGTGTCTGCTTTATGCTTGTCTGCATTCCTGACGGCTTATGCCGAACCAGCGGCTTTAGGCCGTTTAGGAGTGGGCGCGGGTGAAGTGAATACCGCTAATATTGCTTGCCTTAGTTGCTCGGAGTCAGCGAAAGCGGCCCCCGGCGCAACTGCGGTGCGCGGTGGAACAAGTTCCGGTGTTGTGGCTTTTCGCCCCAATCGCGGTGCTGGCACCGCAGTTACAAACGGCCCCGGATTAGACGCCGCTCTCGGCAATGGCAAAGATCCCGTCCCCGAACCGGCCACTATTGGTTTGGTCGGAGCAGGTCTTGCCGCCTTGGCGTTTGGTCTGAAACGGCGCAGTTAATAAACTGTTAATATAATCCCTCGCTTTTTAGCGACATAACCGAAACCGTAGGCTAAAAGCGGTAAACTGCCGGGCGTCACAACCCTAAGTTTACTGTTGGAAACCTACGGTTTTGTCTTTGTGTCATAATGTGGAAGTGACCGAATTATTTGCTTGATGAGAGTTATAAAAGTTGTGTAAAGTTCTCCTTGCGCTTGTGTCTGGGCGGTAAATGTGTGCTAGTATGCGTGCTGGCGGAGGAACTTTCTGCGGGGCTTGTCACCGGGTAACGATGATTGAGCCAACGTCATGTAATTGGGAGGCTAATGCCGCGTTAACCAGTGCAATCCTTCATCGTTAAGGACTTGCCGGAGGTTGCGGCTCCTAGGCTACCCACCTGTTTATGCAGGTTCAATTACGGCTGCGGGACGGCTCAGTGGATACCCTCCACCATCTTCGTAAATCGTGAATCGTAAACGGTAAATAGTTGCTACCATTTACGCTTCACGATTTACTTTTTACGAGGAAAATGATGCGGATATTAATGTTTGGCGATGTAGTGGCGCGGCCTGGACGCATAGCGGTGTTGGAACGCATACAGGATTTGCGTGAGCAGTATGCCATTGATTTTACAGTAATGAACGCCGAAAACGTGGCCGGCGGATTCTCCATCACGCCACCATTGGCCGACCAACTTTTTGCCGCCGGCGTGGATGTGATGACTTCCGGCAACCACATCTTCGACAAACGCGAGGTTTTGCCTTACATCGAAAAGCAACCGCGTTTGTTGCGGCCCGCCAATTATCCGCCCGGCACGCCCGGTAAAGGCGTCTGGACGGGCCAGGTCAACGGCGTCAGCGTGTCTGTCATCAGTCTTTTAGGGCGGGTTTTTATGCAACCGGCGGACGACCCTTTCCGGGTGGTTGATGAGTTGTTGAATGCTTTGCCGACAGATAATAAAATCCGTTTACTCGACATTCACGCCGAAGCCACCTCGGAAAAAGCGGCGTTAGCGCATTTTGTCGCCGGGCGCGTCTCGGCAGTGGTTGGCACACACACCCACGTCCAAACCGCCGACGAACGCATCTTGCCGCCAGGCACGGCGTTTATTAGTGATATTGGCATGACCGGTAGTCATTCCGGCGTCATTGGCTTCGCGGCGCAAGACGCCCAAGTGCGTTTCGTCTCTGCCGTTGGTTTGGGGCGACGCGCTGAACACGCGACCGGAGAAGTGCGCCTCTGCGCGGTGGTCATCGAAGTGGACGAAGAGACAGGCCAGGCGCAAAGCATTGTCCGTTTGTCCTTGCCCCACGAATCTTA
>JAYVJN010000234.1:0-2741 GCA_043769325.1 Acidobacteriota bacterium | reverse complement strand
GAACCCAAACCGCTCATGCGCCTGGCGTGTATGGCGCGCGCCGGCGGCGCGGTTTCATTGGTCATTCCACCCTGGAACGGCGTTTTCGGTAAATATCTGAAAAAACAAGAGCCGCAAGAAGAAGAAATCGCGGTTGCCGAAAGTGTTGTCTAAAAGTAAGCAGGTAAGAGAAAAATTTCCGGTATAATGCGGAAGCCCGCACGAAGTAAGGGCGCAAAGGTCACACTTGACGTAGTGCGTGTTTCTGCAAGATGCTTGGTTACTAAAAGACAAAATTTTCTCATCTGTGGCGAAAAGAACTTGACAGTAAGGCTACAAAGTAAGCATTCTTAGCGTCCGAACCGCCAACGACTTGAGACACAACACGGCAGGGTTCATTTTGCCTTCGCTAAACTTGGAAATAACGCGCCCTTAAACATCTCTGAGGATAGCGCAAAGGTTTTTCTTTATGTCACTTAACACTATGCGCCAGTTGACGCGCGCGGAAAAAGAAGTTGAAGCCGCTGCCGAACGATTAGGTATGCAAACCGAAAGCGCGTTAGCGGCGGTGGCCGTCGCAGCGCAAGATTACGACGAATTGGAGACGCGGGCCGGACGGTTGGAACGCGCCGCCCGCGACCTCGCCGTCGCTTTGCGTGAGTTAGCGCAAGAACGGCGGATAAATAAAGAAAACTATTAGTTCAAGATGCCAACAAAGCCGTGCCATATATGTGCGGCTTTTCGCTTTTATTCTTGATTATTACGTTCTGTTTAAGCAGGTAAGGAAAAATCACGCCGGATAATAAAAGTTAGAGTTACGCTTTTAAGCGTGAGTTTTACGCTGCCCTTCACGCCCCCAGTCGTAACTCTCAATGCCGGAATACTTTTGCTCACCTGCTTACGCCAACAACTGTAACCGGATTATTTTATGGAGAAGTAAAGTTATGGATAAGCTAAACGCCCCGGTCAACGTGGAAAATACGGAATTGCTGCGTTGGGTCAAAGAAATGTCCGACCTGTGCCAGCCCGACAGCATTCATTGGTGCGACGGTTCGCAAGAAGAGTACGACCGTCTCTGTGAGCAAATGGTGGCAAGCGGAACCTTTATTCGCTTGAACGAAGCCAAACGCCCGAACTCGTTTCTGGCGCGTTCGCACCCTTCGGACGTGGCCCGCGTAGAAGACCGCACCTACATCTGCTCTTGGGCGAAAGCCGACGCCGGCCCGACCAATAACTGGATGTCGCCCAAAGAGATGAAAGCCACTTTGACGCCGCGTTTTGCCGGTTCGATGAAGGGCCGCGTGATGTACGTCATACCATTTTGCATGGGGCCTTTGGGTTCGCCCATTTCGCAGTTCGGCGTGCAGCTTTCCGATTCGCCTTATGTTGCGGTCAACATGAAAATCATGACGCGCATGGGGGATAAAGCCCTCGATGCGCTTGGCGACGGTGATTTTGTTCATTGTTTACACTCCGTCGGGATGCCTCTGGCGGCGGGCCAGGCCGACGTTTCGTGGCCTTGCAGCCCCGACCCGAAAGACAAATATATCGTTCATTTCCCCGAAGAACGCACCATCTGGAGCTATGGTTCGGGTTACGGCGGCAACGCGCTCTTAGGCAAAAAGTGTCTGGCCTTACGGATTGCTTCCACTTTAGGGCATGAGCAGGGTTGGCTCGCCGAACATATGCTCATCGTCGGCGTCAAATCGCCCGACGGACGCAAAGATTACGTCTGCGCCGCGTTTCCTTCGGCGTGCGGCAAAACTAATTTTGCCATGCTCATCCCGCCCAAACCGTTTCAGGAAGAAGGCTGGGAAATTACGACGGTAGGCGACGACATCGCCTGGATTAAGCCCGACGAAAACGGTAAACTCCACGCCATCAACCCCGAAGCCGGATTTTTCGGCGTCGCGCCCGGCACGAATTACGAAACCAACCCCAACGCGATGGAGTCCATCAAGGCCAACACGATTTTCACCAACGTCGCTCTGACCGACGACGGCGACATCTGGTGGGAAGGCATTGACGGCGAAAAACCGGCCCACGCCATTGACTGGCAAGGCAACGATTGGACGCCCGGCAGCGACAAAAAAGCGGCGCACCCGAACTCGCGTTTTACCGCGCCGATAACGCAATGTCCGGTAGCTGACCCTGATTTTGACAACCCTAAAGGCGTGCCGATTTCGGCGTTTATCTTCGGCGGGCGGCGCAACAACGTCGTGCCGCTCATTATGCAATCGTTTAACTGGGCTTTCGGCGTCTATATGGCGGCCACGATGGGTTCGGAAATGACCGCCGCCGCCTTTGGCAACATCGGCGAAGTGCGCCGCGACCCTTTCGCCATGCTGCCTTTCGCCGGTTATCATATGGGCGATTACTTCGGCCACTGGCTTGATTTTGGCCGGCAAATCCCCGAACCGCCGCGCATTTTCTCAGTCAACTGGTTTCGCAAAGACGCCGACGGCAAATTCCTCTGGCCCGGCTTCTCCGAAAACATGCGCGTCCTCGAATGGATCACCCGCCGCTGCCAGGGCACCATCCCCGGCCACGAGACTAACATCGGCTGGACCCCCCACTGGGAAGACTTCAACACCCACGGCCTCGACTTCACCCGCGAGCAATTCGACCGCGTCATGGCCGTGGACCCCGCCGAATGGCGCACCGAAGTCGCCGGCCAGGCCGAGCTTTTCCTCCGCATCTACGACAGCCTCCCCAAAGAACTCGTCTATCAGCGCGAACTCCTCAGCGCCCGCCTTGTGGAG
>JAYVJN010000233.1:0-5977 GCA_043769325.1 Acidobacteriota bacterium | reverse complement strand
GAAAATTCTTTGCTTGAAATCTATAGTAACAGAGCAAAATAAAGTGACCCACAATGCGGAAGCCCGCACTTAGTCAAGGGCGTCAAACATGGCACACTTGACGTAGTGCGTGTTTCCGCAAGATAGTTGATGGGTTAGGTTATTTTATTCGCGTTCCATAGCTGCTGTCAGCGGCGGGTCTGAGAAAACCGCAAACGACGGCTTTCTTACCTTATTCCCCATCCCCAATTCCCTGTTCCCCGCTTCACTTCCAGTCGCAACCGGTAGAGGCCGCTTGGAAAAACCTGTCACTGTAATTTTTCGCGTATAAATCAACACTTCGCTTGATTTGGCTAAAGACTGTGCAGCGCACGCCATTTTCGGCGAGACGTTCGCCCAAAAAACGCATGGCGTTGGCCTCGCCCCAGTATTCGCGGTCTTCCCAAATTTCGACGGGTGTGCCGCCGATGCGTCGCGCCAAGTCTTGCAAAAGCGGGTCGGTGGTTTTGCGCCCGTTGCTGAGGAAAATCTTGTTGTAAACCGGAATCAACTCGCTTTGTAACTGGAAACGGACGGCGTCCGCGCCGGCGGTGTTAAGCAGATGCCCAAATTCGTGCGCCAATTTCGTGGCCGCCAACATTTCCCGCGAAATCTGGTAGGAGGATGTGTCCGGCAACGCTAAAGAGTTCATTACCGGATAATAAATCGGATTGGGAAAGCCTTCGTTCAGACGCGAACCAAGTGAAATGGTGGCCGCAACCAGTCTGCCTTGCGCGTTCCATTTATACTCGCCGGTGCTGGCCCCGCGCGAATTATCGCGGTTCAGTTTTATTGTCAGAACAAATTCCGTGTGCCCCGCAAATTCGGCCCATTGCCTTCGGCCTATTTCGGTGGTCAGGAACTCTTTTTTCCAGGCTTGGTATTCGTTCTGATACTTGAACGGAATTTCTTCCTTGATGCCGGGATTTTCTGCCGCCCACGCTTGAGGCATGAGCCAGGCACAACAGACGATGAGATAAACAAGACGGTAATTTTTCATTTGGCAAAACCTCCTAAGCGATAAACTGCACGATTAACTAAACTTTTTCGTGTAAAGACGAGTTTGTGGTCATTATAACGCAGACGGCCCGAGAACCTATACCGAACTACGATTTTTTTGCTGCAATCGGCGAATAGCATTGATATTGCTCGTTAAAGGCTTTACCCCAGGCTGAAAACAGGCTAAATTTTTGTGATGTTAACCGAAATCGCCACAACTATGGAAATTCGCGCCAGCTTCCCTGCTCTCCAACGCTTACAAGAAGGCCAACCAGTCGCCTATTTTGACGGCCCCGGTGGTACGCAAGTGCCACGCGCGGTGGTTGACGCGATGAGTGATTATTTGCTCAACCACAACGCCAACACGCATTGGGCCTATCAAACCAGCCGCGAAACAGATGACATCATCGCCAATGCGCGTCAAGCCCTGGCCGATTTTCTCAACGCCACGCCCGACGAAATTATTTTCGGGCAGAATATGACGACCTTGACTTTACACCTGGCCCGAACATTGGGGCGCAGGTGGCAAGCCGGCGACGAAATCATCGTCACCGAATTAGACCATCACGCCAATATTGACACCTGGCGTTCACTCGAAACGGAGCGCGGCATCGTTTTGCGCCATCTGCCATTCGACCCCGAAAGCGGGCAACTTGAACTGGCGCAACTGCCCGCGCTCATCAACGAAAAGACCAAATTGCTCGCCATCGGCGCAGCTTCTAACGCGCTTGGAACTATTTCCGATGTCGCGGCGGCTTGTCGTCTGGCGCGCGCCGCCGGTGTGCTGACTTTCGTGGACGCGGTGCATTACGCGCCGCATAACCTGGTTGATGTGCAATTGTTGGAGTGTGACTTTCTCGCGTGCTCCGCATATAAATTTTACGGCCCGCACATCGGCATACTGTTTGGGCGTAAAGACTTAATCAACGCGCTGGATTTCCCCAAGTTGCGTCCGGCACCCGCCGCCGCGCCGGAAAAGGCCGAAACCGGCACGCAAAACCATGAAGCCATCGCCGGCGCGGGCGCGGCGGTTGATTTTCTCGCCTCACTTGCGCCAACAGGAACACGGCGCGAACGCCTGGCCAATGTTTTCGCCGCGCTGCACGAAAGGCAGCGGCAACTCGTCTGGCAATTGTGGGAAGGCTTACACTTGCTCCCCGGCGTGCGTGTCTATGGGCCGCCGCCCACCGCGCCACGCACTTCAACCATATCTTTTACCGTTGCGGGTTTTACCGCCGAAGATGTGGTGGAACAGCTATCGGAACGCGGCCTTTACCTCTCAAACGGCGATTTTTACGCCATGACAGTAGTTGAAAGGTTAGGTTTAACAGAAACGGGCCTCGTCCGCGCCGGCTGCGCGTGTTACACCACGGAAGAAGAAATCGCGCGGCTGTTAGTTGGGGTAAAATCCCTGGCCAAAAAATAATTTTAAATATTTGCGCCGGCCCGCAACTTTGCGAACCCATGCCCGATAACTCGGATGGTGTGAAATTTATGTTAGTTGAAAGGTTGTACTATTATGGGTAATTCAGTAAATACAATCGGCGGCGGTTTTGACCCGCAAGGCAATCCGGTTACTCTCGTCCCCGGACAACGTAATCTGAGCGGCTGGGGCAAATTTGTCAGCATTTTAGGCGGCATTGCCGGTGCGATAATTCCCGGCATTGGCGGCATTATTGCCGGGCGCGCAGGTGGACAAATCGGCGGTTATGGGCAGACCAGCGGCTATAATGTCCTTGCTGAACAAGCCCGCGAGTTTGACCGGCAACAGGCGGAAAACCGCGCTTTTCAGGCGCAATCGCAGTACGAGAGTCAAATCTTGCAACAACAAGCGCGGCGCGACAATAACGCTATGCTGCATTTGCAACAAGACCAAAATAATCAGGCGCAACAATTTGCGCTTGTCACTAATTTGCTCAAATCACGGCACGACGGCGAAATGGCTGCGGTGCAAAACCTCAAGTCGTAATCACTTTAAACGGCAAAGCGAAAGCGGCGAAAGGTACTCTTGTACCCGCCGCTTTAACTTTTTGGGTGTGGCCTCTTCCCTCGCGCTGACAAAAAGCATAAAATGGTGGCGTTATGAAATTGCGCGACATTCGCCCGCCCTTTGATGAAATGCGGTTGCTTTTAGAGTCCGGTTTTGTTTTACGCGCCGCCGGACGCTTTGACGAAGCCGCTGATGTATTTCGTGGAGTCCATGAACTGTTGCCCGAAGCTGATGTTCCGCTTGTCGCGCTTGGTTCGTTAGCCTTCCAAAAAGGTGATTTCGCCGCCGCGCAAAACTATTGCGAAGAAGCACTACGCCGTCAGCCGGCCAGCCTCTATGCCCGGCTGCACCGCGCCGAAGCCTTACTGATGCGGCAACAACAAGAGGAAGCGGTTACGGAATTACAAGCAATAGTCGCTGCCGACCATACTTCGCCTCACAGTCGCACGGCGCAGGCGTTGCTTGACGCGGCGCATTTATTTGACCCGGCCTAACCCGCAACTTATTGTCCGCCATTTTTCTGGTAAAATGACATGAATGTAAATCGTCCAAATGATCCTTTAGGTAGCGGGGCCGCACCTCTTGACCCTAAAGCTTTTCAACGCGGGGTTAAAGGCGAACGGTTTCAAGCAGCCCTGGACAAGATGGCGGCCCAAGCCGAGGCTTCCGGTGAAGCCCCCGCCAACTTGACCCGCGCCGCGCTTTCCAACATCGCCAACAACGCCAATTTAGGTAACCCGGATCAAGCCATGGCCGCCATTAAAGAAGCCTCTAAATATATGGTGCGGTCGCGTTTAAGCGATAAATACAAAGATACTCAAGAAGGCGAGAATGCTATCGAAAACCTTGGCGACTTCATCGCCGGCGAACCTTCTTTACGCAACAAATTTTTGTCTATCCTGAAAAAGCTGAAAGAATACTAAGCGGGGATTAGGGGTTAGGGGTTGGGGGTTGGGGAATAAGACAAGAACTGCTGTCCTTGCTTCTGCTGTTTTGTAAGAAAATGATAATGCTGAAACGCGCGCGCGTAAGTGTGCCATTCGCCCTTACTTCGTGCGCGCCTTCTGCATTATTCTGCTTGTCAGATGTCACAGGAAAAAACCGAAAAACCGACACATAAACGTTTGCGTGACGCGCGTAAGAAAGGCCAGGTCGCTAAAAGCCAGGATTTGAGCGCGGCGGTTTCTCTGTTGACGGCTTTTGGTATTATTAGCTTTGTTGGCAGTTGGATGGTTGTAAAAATGCGCGAAGGCATGGACGACGGCATTCAGCGCGTCGTCGGATTTGATGGGCCTCTGACGGTTGAGGTTGCCATGTTAGCTTTACTCGCCAACGCCAAAATAATGCTCTTCGCGGTGTCTCCGCTATTACTTGGCGTCATGGTTATAGCCGGTTTGACCACTTACCTTCAAGTCGGGCCGGTCTTCTCATTTGAAACTATCAAACCCGACCCCAAAAAACTCAATCCGGTGCAAGGCTTCCAGCAAAAATTCCTCAAAGCCAAGGCATATCTGGAGTTAATCAAAACGCTCTTAAAGATGATTATCGCTTCGGTGATTATTTTTACAACCGCTTGGGGCTTCCGTTATCAAATTCTCGCTCTGACGGGACAAACGCCCGATTACGCGGCGCAGTTGGCTTTCTCTTTACTTTCAAGTATTGGCATTAAAGTAGCAATTCTCTACTTACTTATCGGCAGCGGCGACTTTTTCTTGCAAAAGTTCATGTTCACCAAAGAGATGAGGATGTCCAAGCACGATGTTAAAGAGGAGTATAAAGAGACCGAAGGCAATCCGCTACACAAATGGCACCGGCGCAGCCTCCATCGTGAAATACTCTCCGAAAGCGTTTCAGCCGTGAAGAAGGCTAATGTAGTTGTGACAAACCCAACCCATTTGGCCGTCGCCTTGCAATACGAACGCAACTCCATGGCAGCACCCGTAGTGTTGGCGAAGGGGGCTGATTTAATCGCCGCGCAGATTCGCGCCATTGCCAACGAAGAGGGCATCCCTATCATGCGCGACGTGCCGTTGGCCCGCGCCTTATACGATTTAGAGATTGACGAATCTATTCCTGAAGAATTGTTTGAACCGGTTGCGGTAGTCTTGCGCTGGGTCTATCAATTACACGCGGAACAACAAGGAGACGCGCAACATGGCGCAAATTAAGGGCATCGGCGGCAATCTACCCGACGCTTCACAAAACAAACCGGTGGATACGCCGGCCAATCGTCAACCCGCCAATAATGACCCGCAATCCACCATGCGGCCCGTCGGCCCGTCTGGAGAGATGGGCCAGCCGGTTGGTCTGCCTTTGCCCGGCACGCCCAACCAGACCAAGTTTCTGCCTGATGTCTTAACCGGACGCGACCCTTCGCAATTAATCGCCGCCGAAATGTTACGCGAGAACGGCGGCGTCTCGGCCACCGACAAACTGCTTGGATTAGATAAACAACCCACCATTCTGGGCGCATTTTCAGCCCCGCCCGGCAATAGTGAAGCCCTGCGCCATATGACGCCAACCATGCGCCGTACAGCCATGCGTCTATTACTCTCCAAACAACGCGAAAAGATGCGCCGCCTGGCTGTTTTTCTGCAAGATGAAGCGGACGAAGAAGAGGAACCGCGTCGTCATCGCCAACCTGACGATGACGACGCTGAAGAAATACAAGCTCTGGCCCCGCAAAACGCCTCACGCGCCCGCGATGAACTGCAACACGCTGACAGTATGATTAATTTACTGGATGAGTTGTTGGCGATGCAGGATTACACTCTCAGCCAAATGGGTACATTTTCCAAAGGTTAGCGCAAAACCTGCGGAAATCGGCAACCTTCACCAGACCTTATACTGAATAACTCATGCTACGCAGCCGTGATGTTTGATGTCCGCTTGACAACTGTTTTGTGCCGGAGGCACGGCGGAAATTAGCCGGTGGTGGAGCGTCCGCGCAACCACCGGAAGCAGCCACCG
>JAYVJN010000232.1:0-5817 GCA_043769325.1 Acidobacteriota bacterium | reverse complement strand
CCGAAGCCATCCGCAACGAACGCACCGTGCAGGTTGATGTGTGGGGCGTCGGCGTGATGCTCTACCAGATGCTGTGCGGGCGACTCCCGTTCGCGGGCGACAACATAATGTCGTTGATGTACGCCATCCTTAACGAGAGTCCCGCGCCGCTGCCCGCGTCTGTGCCTGACGGGTTGCGCGGGATTGTCGAACGCGCCATGCACAAGGACACGGCGCAACGCCACGCGACAGCCCAAGCCCTGCGCGACGACCTGCGCCGTTTCACCGAGCAACAAGCCGAAGTGCGACGCCGTGCTGCACAGCAAGCAACGGAAACGGATTTGGCGCGGCGTGCGGCTGAGGAAGCGGCGCGGCTACGGGTGGAAGAAGAACGCCGGCAACAGGCCGTAGCGGAACGCCAACAGCAACAGCAAGCCGAAGCGCGTCGCTTGGCTGAAATAGAACGGCAACAGCGCGAAGCTGCCGAAAAGCGGCGGGCCGAGGCGTTTAGAGTCCCGCCTTCAGGCGGCGGCGCGGCGGATACGCCGCAGCGATTCGTAGCGGACGCGCCGCCAACTAAAGTTGGCGCTCAAAACGATTCCGCGCGTCGTTGGCCGAAATGGGCGGCGGGCGGCGCGGCGGTGGTGTTGAGCGTCGTTTTGTTGGGTTATTCGTTGTCGGGCTATTTCACCAACAGCGCGAGTCCGCCGGCTGGTACGACGACGACAACCACAACGGCCAAACCAGCCGTAGGCGACGCTACGACGCTGTCCGGTAATGTCAAGATGGAGTTCGTGCAGATTCCGTCGGGCCGGTTTACGAGGGGTTCGCCGGCTAATGAGGAAGGCCGCGATGACGACGAAGGCCCGCAGCACGAAGTGACTATCAGCAAGCCGTTCAACCTGGGCAAATACGAAGTGACACAGGCGCAATGGAAAGCCGTGATGAGCGAGTTGCCGGACAAGTGCGACTTTGGTTCTTTGACAGGCGAATTTGTGGGCGACGATAAGCCGATTATTTGCGTTTCGTGGGACGACGCACAGAGATTTATCGCCAAGTTGAATGCTCAAGCGTCAGGCGGCGGGAAGTATCGTTTGCCGACGGAGGCGGAGTGGGAATACGCGGCGCGGGCCGGCGAGAAGGGGCTTTATGCGGGCAATTTGGACGAGATGGGTTGGTACGATGGGAACGCCGGGGGGAAGACGCATCCGGCGGGGCAGAAGAAGGCGAATGCGTTTGGGTTGTACGATATGCACGGGAATGTGTGGGAATGGTGCGGGGATTGGTATGGGCCGTACAGCAGCAGTGCGGCGACAGACCCGCGCGGCCCCACGACAGGCTCGATCCGGGCCAATCGTGGTGGTGGTTGGAGCAGCACCGCGCAGAACGCGCGTTCTGCGGATCGCTTCAGCAATTCGCCGGGCTCCCGCGGCGGCGACTTGGGCTTTCGTGTCGTCAGGGAATAATTGCTTTTTGACTATTTTGCGGTTTTGCGGTTTGACGGCAACCGCCGGAGGCCAGGCTGTGGAGAGCTAGGAAGGGCGAAGTGGAGCGTAGGCGAAGGGACGGCAGCGAAGCCCGTCCCCGCCGGAGCGGAACGAACGCCCGTAGTTGGGAGGAAATGGTCAAGTTGGGTACGCGGAGCGTCACCTGGCCGCGTGAGCGGCCCGCGTTATTTTCAGTTGTGTTGCATTCGTGAAACAAAGTTGTCTAAGCCGGGAGCGCGGACAGCCTTGTCCGCATGAGCGCAAGGCGCGAAAAAGGGGTAACGCTAGAAGCGCGTTAAGGGGAAACAATTTGGTAGCGAGAGGCGCGTTACTCGCCTTCGGCTCGTTGCGGACAAGGCTGTCCGCGCTCCAGTCGTAAGGGGTGTGTTTTTATGGAAGAACCAAAGGGATGGCATAGCCGGGGCTATTTGCCGCATTTTGACGGCGGCGAGATACCGCAGTTCATCACGTTTCGTTTGGCGGATTCCGTGCCGCAGGAGTTGTTGCAACGCTGGCGGCGGGAATTGGCGGCAGAGAGCGTAGATTGGGAGGCGGCTTTTCGTCGGCGCGTGGAATTGTTTCTTGACCAGGGTTACGGCCAATGTTATCTGCGCGACCCGCGTGTGGCACGGATGGCGCAGGACGCGCTGCTTTATTTCGACGCCGCGCGTTATCATCTGCGGGCGTGGGTAGTGATGCCCAATCATTTACACCTGCTCTTAACGCCGTTGCCGGGCCATAAATTGTCGAAAATAATGCAATCGCGCAAGACTTACACAGCCCGCGAAGCCAACAAAATTCTGGGCCGCGCCGGACAATTTTGGCAAGAGGACTACTTTGACCGTTACATCCGGGACGAACGGCACTATTTCACAACGATAAACTACATCGAAAACAACCCCGTCAAAGCGCGTCTGTGCGAACGCCCCGCAGATTGGCCTTACAGCAGCGCGTACTTTCGTGAGGAAAGTGAAAGTTAAGATTGGAGCGCGGACGGCCTCGTCCGCAACGAGCCGAAGGCGAGTAACTGTCTTTCATTACCAGTTCGTTTTCTTTCAACGGGCTTCTCGTGTAAACCTTTTTCGCGCTTCCGCGCTCATGCGGACAAGGCTGTCCGCGCTCCAATCGTGAGGTAATTTAGTTATGGCGAAGGCATTGGGTATCGTTTACGTTTGTCAGAAATGCGGGTCGCAGGCGCGCAAGTGGTTGGGGAAGTGCCCCGATTGCGGCGAGTGGAACTCGTTTGTGGAGGAACGCGCGCGGCCCGTCGTGAAAGAGACTAAACGGGGCGGCGGCGGGTTTGGCTTGCCTACGGCGCAACTCGTTAATTACCAAGACATAGAGACGCAAGACGACGCCCGCACGCCGACGGGTTTGGTCGAGTTTGACCGCGTTTTGGGCGGCGGCATGGTTCCGGGCTGCATGGTTTTGATTGGCGGCGAACCGGGTTGCGGCAAAAGCACGCTGCTCTTGCAGGTGGCGGATTTACTGAGCGCGCAGGGCAAAAAAGTGGTCTATGTTTCGGGCGAAGAATCCGAACGGCAAATCAAGATGCGTGGCGAACGCCTGGGCGCGAAGGCTGAAAATCTGTTCCTGTTGCCGGAAACCAACCTGGAAAACATCCTCGACGAAGTGGAACGAGTGCAGCCCGGCGCGGTCATCGTGGATTCGATTCAGACCGTTTTTTCTGCCAAACTGGAATCCGCGCCGGGTTCCGTCTCACAGGTGCGCGAGGTGGCTGGACAATTTTTGTTGCTCGCCAAAGGGCGCGGCGTGCCGGTTTTCCTCATCGGGCACGTCACCAAAGACGGCAACATCGCCGGGCCGAAGGCGTTGGAGCACATCGTGGACACGGTGCTCTATTTCGAGGGCGAAAAGCACTACAACCACCGCATCGTGCGGGCCGTGAAGAACCGTTTCGGGGCCGCCAATGAGGTGGGCGTCTTTGAGATGACGGGGCGCGGTCTGGTCCCTGTCGCTAATCCCTCGGAAGTCTTTTTGCAAGAACGTCCACAGGGCGCGGCGGGTTCGGCGGTCACGGCTTGCATGGAAGGCACGCGGCCCGTCCTGGTCGAGATACAGGCGTTGGTGGCGAGTTCCAAATACGGCACGGGCCGGCGCATGACGCAGGGCTTCAACGCCAACCGCGTCGCGCTGCTGATAGCCATGCTGGAAAAACGCGCGGGGCTGCACTTTACCAGCGACGATGTTTTCGTCAACGTCGCGGGCGGGCTGGAAGTAGATGAACCGGCGGCAGACTTGGCAGTGGTCGCGGCCCTGGTGTCGAGCTTTAAGAACCTGGCCCTCGACCCGCAAACCGTCGTCTTCGGCGAAACCGGACTGACCGGCGAAGTGCGCGGCGTGCTCCAAGCCGCCACCCGTGCGCGTGAGGCGCAAACCCTCGGCTTTAAGAAAATCATTCTGCCAAAATCCAACAAAACGGGCTTGGAAAAACTCCTCGGCGTGCGCGTCGTCGGCGTGCGCTCGATTGAGGAAGCGTTGGACGAGATGTTTCAGTAAACAAGCAAACAGTGGGCAGTGGGCGCGAGTTGGTTATTCATGTCAAGCCATTAAAGGCACGAAATTACTTGATAACCGCTACTGCTTCTGCCGGCTGCCACTGTCTCTGCTTACTTGACGCTCAACGTCATCTCGTCTTTGACAAAGGCTTGAAAGTTTCTGCCGGCGGGGATGATGGCCGGTTTGCCGCGTTTGAAGCCCCACAACAAGGCGACGGGCGCGATGGGGAGCAGCAAAACGGCGGTGGTGATGGTGGCGGCGGCAACCGTGCCGCCTTTGCTCTCGCCGACGGCGTTCTTTTTTAAGGTCAAAGGCACGCGCTCGCCGTTGATGGCGACGGCGTATTGGATTTCCCAGGCCAAGCGGCCCGCTTTGCCAAAGGGCCGGCCCTGGTGCGCCATAGTGACTGTGCCGATAACCTGCGCGCCTTCTGCGATAACAATCACGCCGTTGACTTTAACCGGCTCGGCCACGCTGAAGGTCAGGACATCGCCGGCGCGGACTTCGGCTGAGTTGATTTCGTATTTAGTGACGATTCCGAGCGACGCGCCGGCGGGAAGTTTTAGGGTTTTGGGCGCGTGGTTGTCGGCGGTTTGCGTGATGTTGGCGCGCACCATCGCCAGAAGCACATCCTCCGTCACGCCTTTGTTTTTTAGTTCCTCTAACGCGGCGGGTTGCGTGTCGAACGCGCACGGAGAGCTTTCAATTTTGGCGACGATAATAGTGGGCGAAAGTTTTGCCTCAACCATCGCCAAGACATCCTGGTTGCGGAGCGGCGGCGTTTTATCCTGCGCGAAGAGCGACAAGGGCGAAAGCAGCAAAACGGTTAAAAGCAGCGCAAGTAGTTTTTTCATCGTAAGTTTACCTCAAAAAAATAAGTTAAAGAGCAACACCGGAACATTTTAGGCGGCAACTATTGAAATGTGCGCCGGATTGTGACACTTTTGGCATTGACCTAACAAAGAATCGGGAGAATCCATTTGCCGGCACATAATTTAGGAAGTTTTACAGAGCGCGTGGCGTTGGTCACGAACGGGGCGCATGGCGTCGGGCGGGCCGTTGCGCTGCAATTGGCGTTGGCGGGCGCATTCGTCGTGGCGCATTACGACGCGGCAGACGAATCAGCCGCGCACATCATTCAGCAACTGGAAGAAATTGGCACACTGGGGCGCGGCGTGGCGGGCGAAATCACGACACTAGCGGGCGCGGCGGCAATCGTGGCGCAGGTCGAGGCGATTTACGGGCGGCTGGATATGCTCGTCAATGTCGCGCCGACAGTTGAGTGCGGCGGGCTTGAGGAAATTACCGAAAACGGCTGGCGGCGGGCGTTGGATATGACCTTGAACAGCGCGTTCTTCTGCACCCAAGCGGCGGCGCGTTTGTTGTTGGCGCGGCCTTCGCCGTGCGTGGTCAATGTCGTCCCCGAAATACAGGGCGCGGCGGGCGCGGCGGCGCGGGCCGCAACTATCGGTTTGACGCAACACCTGGCCGCAGAATTGTCTCCCAAAGTGCGCGTCAACGGCGTTGTGGTGAATGGCGAACCGCCGTCGGGCGAAACCGCGCGGGCTTGTTATTACTTACTTTCATCCGAGGCTAAGTTCATCACCGGCGAGATTTTAACGGTCAAACCGCGTTGAAGTTCAAGGTTCAAAGTTCAAGGTTCAAAGTGTGCGTCTTGAATAAGCGCGCGAGACTTCCGTGCGCGTTTCCTCTTTAACTCCGTAGGGCTTATTCAAAGTAGCAAGCTTTCTCAGGACAGGCAGCGGATAAAGCCGCAAAAAGTTTTGAGTCCCGCCTTCAGGCGGCATTGGCAGCGGATAAAGCCGCAAAA
>JAYVJN010000231.1:0-4829 GCA_043769325.1 Acidobacteriota bacterium | reverse complement strand
TCATCAAATGGAATCATTACTCGAACTTTTTCACCAAATAAAATATTACCTGAATCCGAATACCATCGTCGCGGCGGGCTACGTCGTGCTGGCGTTGGTGGTTTTTGCGGAGACGGGCCTGGCAATCGGGATTTTCTTGCCCGGTGATTCGTTATTGGTTGTCGCCGGACTTTTTTGCGCCCGCGGGGACTTGAACGTGCTGTATATTTTGCCCATGCTGTGGGTTTGCACAGTGTTGGGCGACACAGTTGGTTATTGGAGCGGCTACAAATTGGGGTCGCGCCTCTTTACGCGCCCTAAATCATTGATTTTCAAGCCGGAACATCTGCAAAAAGCGCAACATTTTTACGACAAATACGGCGGCAAGACTATCCTTTTTGCCCGTTTTGTGCCGATTGTCCGCACCTTTTCCCCACTCGTCGCGGGCGCAACCAAGATGCCTTACAGCCGTTTTCTCGCCTACGATTTAGTCGGCGGGCTGCTTTGGGTTTTCAGCATGGTCTTGGGCGGCTATTTTCTCGGCAGCTTTGTCGAACGCACCTTCGGCATCAAACTTGACCAACACATCGAAAAAGTAGTCCTCGTCGTAGTCGGCTTGTCCGTCTTACCGATAGCCATCGAATTCATCAAATCACGCCGCGCCAAAAAGCCGTGAATCGTGAAAAAAGGAATAGGGGACAGGGATTAGGGGTTGGGGATGGGAAGCCGAAGGCCGCGCTTAATCATCAGTTTTATGGCAACCAGTAAAGCCAGTAGGCAGCAGGCAGCAGGCAGTAGAAAAAGAGAAATGCTGCTACTGGCGGGCGACCCCGCCGGTAAGTCTTATGCGCAGACCGCGACGGCGGCGGCGGTTCGCACCTGTGTTAGCGCAACGCGGCTTCTTACTGCTGGCTGCCTGCTGCTGGCTGCCGCGTTGCGGCCTTGAGATTCTTCCCATTCCCTAGCCCCAATTCCCCACTCCCTCTGTATTTTCTTCAACCCCTATTCCCTACGGCCCAATGCCGGCGCAATCGGCGTTGCTGCGCGTTGCGACGGGGCTAAAGCGTTGCTGGTATTCGAGCGAAGTAATAAAGGCGCAGACCATCCCGCGAAAATTATTGGGGTTGGCGTTGAGCGTGGACAGCCAGAAATTGTAGCCGCCAATATCAACATCGCGGCGCAGATAGCCAAAGTATTGCGCGAGGACAAAGGCTTGATTGTACTCGGCGGCGCGGAGGCGCGGGTCGTCAACTACAATGCGCAACAAGCGGGCGCGGCTGCCAAAAATTATAAAATCGTTAAGCAGATTCCGCGCCAAATCGTCAAGGTTTACGCCCGTCGCTTGTCGCGTATTGGCAAGCAAAGCGTTGACAAACTCCAAGCTGCTCAGGGTGAGCGGGTATTTCTGTAAAAATTCGGCGCGTTGCGTGAAAGCGTTGAGGAAAGCCAACTTATCGGCCTCCGCGCCCGTTCCGATTTGGTTGCGGTCAGCCAGGTATTGGGCGAAATTCGGCTGCGGGCCGAGCGCGGCGCGGCGCGTGAGATAGACGAAATAACCGCTATTTTGAAACTCCGTCTCCACAAAAAACGCGGCGGAAACATCCACGCGACGGCGGTTCAAACACGCCGCGTCCGCGCCGCAAGCCGTAAGCTGGCCTGTCCAATAAGCCAGGCCGCCGGCGTCGGGTTCGCGGTTGAGAAAATCCAGGTAATGCTGGCGCGTGAAAAACGGCGCGACTTCGGACGGGTTGGGCGGCAACGAGCTAAACATTAGCGGGCCGCTTATTTCCGGGCTAAAAGTGCTGCCAGACACCTCTACGGATAGCGCGCCGGACGGTAAAGCGTTGGCTATCGGCGACTTGAGCCTGAAGGTGTGGGCCGTAAAGTTTCCTGTGGGCAGAGGTTCAGACGGCAATAGCGGCAAGCTTGGCGAGCGAATCGCGGAGCCGGAGTTAGCGCCGCTGAGGTTGGAAAAAACCAGCGAGACGCGGGCGGTGTTGCCGGGGAAAAGCAACAACGTAGCCGTGCCGGTAGCCGGCGAATTATTAGGCGGGGCGACCTGCGCGCCGTTCATATTGGCAACGTACATGAGCGGCGGCGCGGCGTTGGGGCTAATAGTCAAGGTGGCCGTTGTTTGCATCAGCAAACTGCCGGCAACGCCCCTGACAATTAACGGGTAAACGCCTGGCGCGGTAGCCGCCGGGATGTTGAGAACTAAATCCGAAGTTCGCGGACTAACCGGAAAAGCGTCTATCACCGACGGGTTGAAATCCCCTGACACGCCCGCCGGCAAGCCGCTCACGCTTAGTGAAACGGGGCCGATGAAATCGTTGGCCCCGATGACGGTCCCCTGCCCGGAAACGGCCCCGCCAGGCGCGATGGCAACGGCGGGGAAATTGATACTGAACGAGAAACTCGGCGTCGGCGTCGGCGTCGGCATTGCGTCGGTCAGGCGGGCGATATATGCGTCCGACAAACCGCCGCCGTAGGTTGGGCGTAAAGGGTTGACCGTCGGAAAGTTAGCGGAAACGGTTGAGCCGATGACGTAAGCAGAACCGGCGGCGTCAACCGCGATGCTGCCACTGGCGGTTATATTCTGCCCGTTGAAATTATCGTTGCCGCTGCCGCCCAGATAGGTAGAATAGCCAAGCGCAGTTGCGCCCGTGTCCATTTTGGCGACGAAAGCGTCGTAAAGGCCGGCGTTGGCGGCTTGCGACGGGTTGAGCGTCGGGAAATTGGTCGAAGCGGTGAAACCCGTGAGATACAAATTGTTGCCGCGCAAAGCGATAGAGTTCGCTTTATCATCCGAACCGCCGCCCAGATAGGTAGAAAACTGGCGCGCGCCGGCGGCGTTGAATTTGGCGACAAACGCATCCGACGGGCCGCCGCCGTAAGTTGGAAACAACGCGGATTGGGTGGGAAACGCACTTCCCGCCTGGCCCGTCACATACACGTTGCCAGTTGCGTCCAACGCCAGGCCAAAGGCGCGGTCATCCATCACGCCGCCCAGATAGGTGGAATAAACGGCTTGTGTGCCGGCGGCGTTAAATTTGCTCACGAAGGCGTCAAAGTTGCCGCCAAGCGTGGCTTGGCTGGCGTTTATGGCGGGAAAATCCGTCGAACGGGTCAAACCGGCGACAATGACGTTACCTTGCGCGTCAACCGCTACCGCGCTGCCCCGGTCAGTAGTGCTACCGCCCAGAAAGGTGGAGTACGCGATGTTTGTGCCGGTTGGGTTGAGTTTCACCAAAAAGCCGTCGGTTTCCCCCGCGTTGTTGGGCTGAAAAGCGTTGAAGGCCGGAAAATCAACCGATTTCGTGCCGCCGGTGACATAAGCGTTATTGCCGCTATCCAACGCAATGCCGACAGCCGCGTCATTGTCGCCGCCGCCTAAAAAGGTTGAATAGGTAAGCGCATTTCCCGCCGCGTTTAGCTTGAACGCGAAGCCGTCGAAATCTCCGCCGCGATAGATGAACTGAAACGCGCCCGCTGTCACAGGAAAATCCTCGGAACTATTACGGCCCGCAACATACGCATTCCCCGCCGCATCAAGCGTAATACTATCGCCCCGGTCACCAAATTCGCCGCCCACAAAGGTTGAATAGATAATCGCGTTGCCCGCCGGATTTAATTTGGTAACGAAAACGTCGGTGTTGCCCGCCAACGCGGATTGGACACCGCCGGTGATGGGGAAATTTGTCGAATTCGTCTCGCCGGTAACGTAGATATTGCCGCTGTTATCAACCGCGATGCTGTTGCCATAATCCGTGCCGCTACCGCCCAAAAATGTGGCGTAGGAAAGCACCGGGTCAATCACCAGAGGAAAATTTGGGTCGTATGTGCCTAAAACAAAAGTGATCAGTGCTGAGTGCTGAGGGCTGAGTTTTGACTTTCGGCTTTCGACTTTGTAACGGGCTGCGACCTCACGGCGTTGGCCGGCGATTTCTTGGTAAGCAACCGGTTTATGTTGCTTTATCGCGCCGGCTGGCGTGCTGATAATCAGGTCGCCCTGGCGGTCAAGGCTGATGTTGCTTGCGCCGGCAATGCTTAAATTTATTTTAGAAGGGTCGGCATGAGGGGCTACAACGAAGTCGTATTCCAGTTGTTGCTCTGAATTGTAATAAACCAGGTTGACGCCCGGGTAGATATTTTCGCGTTGGATGCGGGCGAAATGCGGCACATCCGTGCGCCATCTTTCGGGCCGGTTGCCCAGAAAATAGTTACTTTTGCCAACCTGGGCGTCTAGCGGTGTGAATGGCGCGTTTGTGTTTGCGCCATTAAGCCCCAATCTTATACTTGTCAATGAGTTACGGCTTGCCCTTTGCTGGCGTTCAGTCAAACCGCCTGGCGTCTTTGGCAACTGAAGGACAGTTTCCGTGTCGGTCAATAAAATCTGATAGCCATTGCCACGGGCCTGAAAGCGAACGCTGGCGTCTAACTGCCCATAATTTGGCTCAAAATGGACGGGTAATTGCGCGTGAGTTGTGCGCGGCGGCGCGGGACGTTCGGCGCGGGTGGTCTGGCGCGAGAAATACACGAATGCGCTGACGGCTATGGCAAACAACGCGGCAAGGATAAAAGAACGGCGCATAAACGGGCAACATAAGTTCATAAAATTACCTAATAAACGTCAGCAACCCCGGCCTCACAGCTTGCGTTGTCATCGGCGCGGACTTGCCAGCCATGCTCTTATTATGACAAATAATTCTTATCTGAGCTAGCTGGGGCAGGTAAACACAACTAAATCTACTCATTACTGAGCGGCATGGAAATTGCTTTGTCCGTAGAGACTAAACTGAAACCCACAAGAACCGCCTGGCAGAACGCGGATGGTGCGGAAAAACCGGATT
>JAYVJN010000230.1:0-2801 GCA_043769325.1 Acidobacteriota bacterium | reverse complement strand
AAGCGCGAACGGCGGCTGACGGCTTTCGTCATCAAACTTTGCGCCCTGCTCTCAAGCCGCGCCGACCATATCATTTTTGTTTCGCGCACCAGCCAAGCCCAACACGCCGCGCTAGGCTACGATATTGCCAAGAGTTGCGTGTTGCCCAACGGCATCAATGTCAGGGAATTTCAGCCTTCGGCGGAAGCGCGACGGGCCGTGCGGGTTGAGTTAAACGCGCCTTTGGACGCGCCCCTTTTCGGCAACATCGGACGCTTTCACCCGATGAAAGACCACGCGAATTTCTTACGCGCCGCCGCCCTCATAGCCCGCCAACTCCCCGACGCGCATTTCCTGTTAGCCGGACGCGGCGTTGACAACGAGAACCTAGCTTTACGCCAACTAATGACAGAACTGCATTTAGGCGAGCGCGTCCACTTGCTTGGCGAACGCCGCGACATACCGCGCCTGGCGGCGGCGTTGGATGTTTTCGCCTCGGCTTCGGCATTCGGCGAGAGTTTCCCTAACATTATTGGCGAGGCGATGGCGTGCGGCGTGCCGTGCGTCGTAACGGATGTGGGCGACTGCGCCTGGCTTGTCGGCGCGACGGGCGCGGTTGTCAGCCCGCGAGACGCCGCAGCTTTAGCAAATCAATGCCTGGCAGCTTTACAGTTATCGCCAAGCCCGGACGCGCGCGCGCGGGTCTGCGAGAATTTCGCGCTGGAAACGGTGGCCGCGCAATACGCTGAACTTTACGAGGCGTTGCCCTAGAGCAGTTCGGTGAACAGGTGGTACTGACTTGCCGTCCAATCCCGTAAACTCACCTCTGAAACGCTCTAAAGCCTAGCTGTGCAGTCTCATATTAAAAGAAAGCGGCAGAAGTATTCCACTTCCACCGCTTTCTTTAATTGTTGAGTTGGTGAGCAACAGTATTCAGGTTTCTTGAACTCTCAAAGTTATTGCCGCGTAAGCATTTAACTTTGAACCTTGAACTTGAAACTTTGAACTACCTGCTTAATTTACCGCATCGGCATTGTCGGGTCGCCGAAGAGTATCCAAGCGCGCCGCACGTCCAGGTCAAACGTCGCGTTCTTGGCGGAGGTAATCGCATCGCCCAAACGCGGCGAGGCCCCGCCCTGGAAGATGTATTGGTACAATTGGCGTCCCATCTGTTGCTGGCCTGGCGCAAACGTCAGGGCCGAGGACATCCAAGTCGCCACTGCTCCGCCGTTGCGCGCTTTGACCAGGGCTTCCGCGAGGCTTTCCGAAGTCAAATCATGGAAATAACCGTTTAAGCAAGTCATTCCGAACAAGACCGGCAAGCGGTTGCCGTTGGTCAGATTCGGCGCGTCGGATGAGCGCAAGAGGCCCGCGCCCGTCCATACTTCTGCCGAACCGTGCCCAAAGTAATTGATAAGCATCGGGCCGGCTTGGAATGAAGCGAGAATTTGCGCCCGCACATCGGCGTCGGGGTTGCCTTCGCGGTTAATCATAGTCACCGGAATGCTTGACGGAATATACTGCCGCACGTCTTGTGACATAGCCGTAAAGTTATAGCCATCCAACCTGTCGGAGACCAGAACCGCGCCGTTAGCGGTTTGGTTCGGGCGATAGTTGACGATTTTGTCAACCATCACTTCAACATCAGCCACCGTGCGGGCTGGCAGACGCCCCATGGAGAGTTCGCCGATGCCGTCATTATTGGTATCCGAGAGCATTTCATCCGATGATGTCTCTAATTGGTAAGTGGCGACATAGCCCGTCGGGATATAGTCTTGGTTGCCTAACCCCAGATAGTTGCGCGGGTCAAAGCTGGCGTCGCCGACCAATAGAACATAACGCGGCGGCGTGGCCCAATTTGTTTTCGCCCAAGCAAAGAAGCCGCGCAGCGAGTTGACATCCTTTTCGCCGCCGCTCCATTCGTCGTAAATATCCTCGACGCTAATTACTTCCGTCGCCAACCCCTGGCCGCGCCGCGCATTGGCAAGCGGTTCGACGGCAGCGCGGAATTGTCGCGGCGTGACGATAAGAAAATCAGCCGCGCGGGTAGCATTCGTCCAGGTTGACACTTCGTTCGAGGTGATTTCCACCGGCGCGAGGTAACGGCTTTCGCCCACCGCCAATAAAGAGCGGCCCTCCAACCGGCCCGGGATAGACACCGTGTCGCCGCTGACGCGCGCCGCCACTTCAAAGGATTTACCAGCTTCGGTGATGTCGAAAACCCGCACTGCGCTGGAAGTAAACCCACTGATTGCAACATTACGCCCGCCGATGAAGACCAGTTGGTCGTTCTCGGCTTCGTAACGATGCGGGTAGGTCAGCCGCAGATAATTCGTGATGCTCACGTCGTTATTGCCGCCCAGCCCTTGCATAGTGACGGTATTGGTGACGGTATTGGTGCCGTCGGAGGTAGTTTCAATCAACAGGCCCGGCGGCACGTTGAAGCGACGCACACCGATAGTCTGGTTAGGGTAAGTAACTTCGCCGAGCGATTGCCCGTTGAGTTTTACGTCCACCCGATGCGCCGTGAGGCCGAAGCCTTGCAGCGAAACTTCAAGCGTCGCGCCCGTCGCACCTGTCGCCAGTTTATTAACGGTAAGCGTTTGGTTACCGGCGGCAGTGCCAACTACTGTGCCGAAGAAGTTATCCACCGCTTCGCCGTTGAGCAAGGAGGTGACATAAATCGTCTTTTCTTTGCGTTCAATCGTGTAATTGAACGAACTTGAGGTGGGCGATGCGCCGCCTTTGCCATTACCGCCATCAGGAGCAACCCGCGCCGGCGCGCCGAGGCGCAAACCGCGTTCCGTGCCGCTAATGAGCCA
>JAYVJN010000229.1:0-9480 GCA_043769325.1 Acidobacteriota bacterium | reverse complement strand
AACCGCCGGTTTGATACGTTCCAATAATCCCGTCAGATTGCCTAACTGCACGGTATCGCACGCGCCCTTTACCGCGCCGCAAGCTGTGTGGCCTAACACTACAATCATTTTCGCGCCCGCCACGCGACAGGCAAATTCCATGCTGCCCAAGATGTCTTCGTTGACCACATTGCCGGCGATACGGACGCTGAAAATATCGCCGATGCCGAGGTCGAAAATCAATTCCGCTGAGGTGCGCGAGTCAATACAACTCAAAACCACCGCCATCGGATGTTGCCCGCCCGCCGTCCGGTCAACCTGGCCGAGCAGGTTTTTGTTAATCGAACGGCCCTGCATAAAGCGTTCGTTACCGCGTTTGAGGATGTCCAGAACTTCCGAAGGTTTGAGGTTGGCCTGTAAATCCTGCGTTAAGACCGGCACAAATTGGACGTGGTCAGCCATTTCGTACTTCTCTTTGAAACCGACCAAGCTCAACTTAATATCGCGTTCTTTGGCCTTGACGTTTTTGAATTCGTCAACTACTTCCATCACGTCGTAATCAATAAAATCGCTGGCCGAAGCGTCAATGACCACGCTGCTCTGGTCGGGAACTTGCTCCAAAGTATTCTTGATAGAGGCTTTGTTGAAGAAAGAAACCTGCGGCGCGAGTTGTAAACGGATAGTTTCGCCGACATGGTATTTCTCCGTGCTGAACTCAAACGGATTTCTGAAGTTGCTCTTGAGAATAAAGAACAGACTGACCGCCAGACCAATCAGCGTGCCGATGAGCAAATCGGTCAGCACGATAGCCACAATAGTAGTGACAAAAGGCACCAATTGATTCCAGCCGCGTTGATACATCTCTTTGAAAAGAGCGGGCTTGGCAAGTTTATAACCGGTAAATAAAAGTATCGCCGCTAAACAGGCCAGCGGAATCTTATTTAACAGGGCCGGCACAAACAGAGCGCAGACCAGTATTAAAACGCCATGAAAAATGGCCGAGAGTTTGCTGACCGAACCGGAGTTGATATTGGCCGAAGTGCGGACGATGACCGAAGTTAGCGGCAAACCGCCAATCAAGCCGGAAATTGTGTTGCCCACGCCTTGCGCGAGCAGTTCGCGGTTGGGCGGCGATTGGCGTTTGTGGGTGTCTAATTTGTCGGCGGCTTCAATCGTTAATAAAGTTTCCAGCGAAGCCACTAACGCCAGCGTTACCGCCACTTGCCACACCACCGGACGCGCCAATGAGGAAAAATCCGGCAACTGGAAAAGATTAACAAAGCCGCTCAAACCGCCGGCGACAGGAATGCTCACCAGATGCGACGCGCCCAAAGTTAATGAAGGAGCAGCCGCACGAAACACTTCATTAAGCAAGATGGCTGAGACTACGGCGACCAGCGCGCCGGGCAGGTAATTGAAATTTTTCAGCGAAGTCTTTTCCCACAAGATAAGTAGGCCGAGCGAAACCAGACAGATGATTACCGCCCCGATTTCGATGTAGTTCAGCATATAAAAGAGTTCGCTAAAGGTATTGTTTCTATCTAATTGAAAGAAGGTGAAATCGCCTTCGGGGTCGGCGTCATAACCAACCGCGTGGGGCAATTGCTTCATTATCAGGATAACGCCCACTGCCGCCAGCAAGCCCTTAATTACATTCGACGGCACGAAGTCGGCGATGATACCGGCCTTTGCCACACCCAGCGCAATCTGCATTAAACCGGCAATGAACACCGCCGCCAGAAACGCCTCGTAACTTTGCAGCAAGGTAATCGAAGCGAGAACGATGGCCGTCAAACCCGCCGCCGGGCCGCTGACGCTGGTATGCGAACCGCTCAAAGGGCCTACGATGAGCCCGCCGACCATCCCGGCGATGATGCCGGAAAAGAGCGGCGCGCCGGAGGCCAACGCGATGCCCAGACACAGCGGCACGGCGACCAAAAAGACTACCAGGCTGGCCGGTAAGTCGTATTTCAGATTTTCAAATGATAAAGTCTTGGTTTGCATAATTTCTCAACGGCAACAACGCAATATTCAGGTTCAGACGCGCAGCAACCGGACACGCTTCTTTGGCAAAACCTGTGCCAGGCCGGAGAAATATGTCAAACATACTGATTCATTATACTTATCGCAGCCACAGCCAAAGCCGGCCTGGGCCTAGGCTGGCTGTGGCTGTGGCGTTTTGGGACAGCGAGGGGCAACAAGCCTCGTTTGATTTCCTAGGTGGGGCGGTATTCTTCAAGCTTGCGGTAGAGGGTTTTACGGTCCAGGCCGAGCATTTCGGCGGCGCGGGATTTGTTGCCGGCGGTTTGGCGCAGGGTGTCGAGGATGTATTCGCGTTCGAGTTCGGCCAGGGTCAGGCGTTGCGCGCCGGCGCGGGCCAACAGATCGCTCACCGCGCCGCCGGAGCGCACCCGTTCCGGCAAATCCTCCGGCACAAGAACGGCCCCGCGCGCAAAGGCGACGGCGCGTTCGATGGCGTTTTCCAATTCGCGCACATTGCCCGGCCAGGAATAAGCCGTGAGCCAGGCTAACGTCTCCGCCGTTACGTCAAGGGGCGGCGCGCCATTGCGTTGCGCGGTTTTGGCGAGAAAATGCTCCACTAAAAGCGGTATGTCAAAAGGGCGTTCGCGCAAAGCCGGGACGTGCAGATGGATGACGTTCAGCCGCCAGAACAAATCCTCGCGGAAACGACCCGCTTTGACTTCTGCTTCCAAATCACGATTTGTGGCGGCGACAACGCGGATATTGACCGCTTTTTCGGCGTCGGCCCCGACGCGGCGCACCGTGCCTTCCTGCATTACGCGCAATAGTTTAGGCTGCGCCAGCAAGGGCAAGTCGCCGATTTCATCGAGAAAGATTGTGCCGCCGTTGGCTGCTTCAAACAGTCCGGCCCGTGCCGCGCGCGCGCCGGTAAAGGCTTGGCCCGTGTGTCCGAAGAGTTCGGATTCGACCAAATCCGCCGGAATCGCCGCGCAGTTGACGGGAATGAACTCACCAGCGCGGCCCGAAGCCTCGTGGATGGCCCGCGCTACCAATTCTTTGCCCGTGCCGGATTCGCCCGTCACCAAAACAACGGACATACTGCCCGCGGCGCGGCTAATCAAATCAAACAATTCACGAATCGGGCGCGAAGCTCCGATTAAGCTCGGCGGGGCCGTAGGCATTTGGCGACGCAACCAGGCTTGTTCGCGCTGTGCCAGGCTGCCTTCCAAAGCGGTAGCAACGGCTTGCAGCAAATCGCCGGTGGGAAATGGCTTGGTCAGGTATTGGAAAGCTCCGGCCTTAACCATTTCGACGGCTTGTTCTACCGAACCAAAAGCTGTAATAACAATAACCGGGGCCTCGCCGCGTCGCGTCCGCACCGCGTTGAGCAGTCCGTCGCCTTTAACGCCTGGCAAGTGAACGTCGGTCAAAATCAAATCCAGGTGTTCTTCATCGCGTTCGATATGCGTCAGCGCGGCGCGCCCATCGGCGGCGGCGATAACTTCGTAACCGGCCTCCTCCAAAACTTCTTGCAGCAATTCGCGCATGGCCGCGTCGTCTTCAGCGATTAGTAAACGGTTTGTGGTCATAAGTAAGTTCAGGCGTTGGCAGTTGATTCCGGCAAATATACGATAAACACGGCCCCGCCGCCGGGATTATTGGCAGCTTCCAGCCAGCCGCCATGTTCTTCAACAATGCGCCGCGCCACCGGCAAACCCAGCCCCGTGCCGCTGCCTACGTCTTTGGTCGTGTAAAACGGCTCAAAAATGTGATGCAGGTGTTCCGCCGCGATGCCCGGGCCGGTGTCGCTAAATCTTACGGCGGCAAATTTACCGCCTTCGCGTTGCGTGGCGTTAGCCTCAACTTTAAGCAGCAAATGGCCGCCATTATTCATGGCCTGGATAGCGTTGGCGCAAATATTGGTAAAAACTTGCTGCAAGAAATCCGCGTCGGCTTTAACTATTACCTTTTCTGGGGCATTCCAAACAAATTCAACCTTCGCTTGGTTAGCTTGTAATTCTAAAGCCTCAAGCGTGGCGCGTAAAATCTGATGCAAGTCCAAAGGTTGCCGGCGCAAATTATAGGGCCGGGATAAATTTAACAATTGCCGCACGATATGAGCGATGCGGCCCGCTTGCTCACGGATGATTTCTAAATTGCGCGTTTGTTTTTCACCTGGCGCATCCGGGCGTTGCAAGAGTTGTTCGGCGCGGGCGTCAATGACATTGAGCGGCGCGCCCATCTCATGCGCCACGCCCGCCGCCAAACGGCCCACTGCTACCAGTCTTTCACTATGTTCAAGTTCGCGTTCCAGGGCCAGACGTTCGGCGGCTTCGCGTTCAGCCGTGCGGCGTTGTTCGGCCAGTTGGTTCGCCATGCGGTTAAATTCTTGCGCCAACTGACCGAATTCATTAGGCCCCGGAACTGGCACGCGATAGGTTAAATCGCCTTCGCCGAGTGCTTTCGCCCCCTTGAGCAATTCACTAATGGGTTGCGCCCAGCCGCGCCGCAGAACGATAAAAACAATACCCGTCACACCCGCAAACAAAGCCAGGGTTGTGAGCGCAAAGTTGCGGCGCGCCCGCGCAATGTCGGCGCGGACAAACGCCAGGGGTTGAGCCAGTTCAAACGCGCCGCGTCGTTGTGGCCCGACATTGATTGGCATAACTATGGAGAACATTTCCGCGCCGCCTATGGCGCGGATAGCTTCCGCTTTGCCGCCATTGGCGAGAACTTTCCGTAGCGCCAGGGATTGCTCAATTTCTTGCCCTGTTTTAGCACCTGATTGGCTCAAGGCGCGGCCATTTTCATCAAAGAGTAGGCCAATGAGGTTGGCATTGGTGCCCAGTCGGATAATCAATTCTTGCGCTTCATCTTGGCGATTTGCAGCATAACTTTGCTCTAAGGCAATCTGTAGTGTTTGGGCGTGGGCCTCTAACTCATTGCGCACGCTTACGCGCAAGGCGTCCTCTTCCTGGCGCAGCATGAAAAAACTAGCCGCGACCATAATTCCGCCGAGCGCGAGTGTAAGCAATAAAATGAGGCGTGTGCTGGTTGTCATCGCTTTATCTGCTAATGCAAGATAGTAGCGACAATCATTATACGAATTCAAGTAGCGAATGACGTAAGCTCCTCATTTCCGAACGAAATAAGGTCGTCTCCCTGTGCGCCCTGGTAAGTACGAGCTTGAAGCATTGATGCGTCAGCCTCAAAGTGAATTGGTATTTTTGCCAAATATGCCCGGAGACTTGCGCGAAGAGGCATGAGTAAGCGCGCCCAAGTTTGTGGTTTGAGAATAAGTTGCGGCTATGGCTTGTAGTTGAAAGTAAGTGCGAGTGCTGAACAAAGTTTGGGCGGCTGGTAAGCGAACCATATGTTGCTTGCTTATAACGCCTTAAAGGATGCCGCGATAAGCAAAGTGCCAGCGTCGTGCATCGCGCCGTGCCGGGCGCAAGGCCCGAGCCCATTCGGGAATTGCATTAGCGGTAGCGCAAAAAGGGCAGGGCGCACCGGCTGTAAAAATAGTGCGCGCGCCGTTTTCCGCGGGTTTGATGGAAACGGGTAAAGCTAAATCGCGGCCTTCGGCCAGTGACTGAATTTCTGCGCCACATTCCGGGCAGAGTACTTCTTGGGCAGAGTCAAACATAATAATTACCTCAAACTTCGAGGGGAAATGTAAAAAGAGGACGGTATAAAAAATAAACTTTGCTTTAGTTAAATTTAGTAGGCGCAAAATTTATTAACGAGGGGCAAAACAGACCGGATAAATGCCGGTTGTGGCAATAGTGGCACAAAGGCGTGAAAAGCGAGGCTGCAAAGGCATAAAGCCGCAAATTGTCGGCCCTAGTTTAGCATCAGGCAGTGAACGCGCCAAGAGTTTTTTGCCGGTTTCCGACAAAATTCCGGCCTCTTTTTGTCCCGACAATATAATTTACGATTGGGTGTGCGGTTTTGGTTTTATGGCGGCCTCGTTATGGGCCGCCAGCTTTTGTTGGATACGCGCCCGCGCAGCGGAGGAAAGAATTGGCGGGTCAGGTATTTCGTCAAACTTCTTCGCGTTTGTTTGCATTGTCTCGTGCAAAAAGTTCAGTTGGGCCAGGTAGCGGGTACAGGCTTGGCAGATGGCTAGATGTAGTCTTAACGTCACCCTCTGACGCCAGGAAAGACGCATATCCAATGAGCGCGAGATGAGAGGAGCGATGTCTTGGCACACTGGGGAACGACGCGCTAACCATATGACAATAGTAGTTTTAAGTCCGTTTACTGCCTTCATAACAAGTGTGCTGTCTATCAAGTGAATCAAAGATACGCGCCGACAACCGGTAGTTCGCGGCGGTGCAAGAGTAACAACAAACCGCTACAAACAAAAACTATGACGGCTAAGATGAATAATTGGCCGCCGTCACCGTTTACTACAATGCCTAATTTGGTCAGGTGGCTAAAGATGGCCCCACTGATAATGCCCAACGCCAGCAACGCGCCGATGGCTTTCGTGCGCGGTATGAGCAGCAAGGTAACCGCGATTAGTTCAGCTATACCCGAACCAATGCGCCCCCCAGGTTCAATGCCGAGCTCATTAAAAATGAACTTCGATTCTTCCGCGCCCGTGAACTTAAAAAATAGCGTTTGGAAGAGGATGACAGCGACGACAAGGCGTAACGCCCAACTAAGGTATTTCATTGAATTGTTCATAAGTTTTCTCTTTCTCAAGCAGATGATTGCTCCTTACGCTACTTAGTCGCCAGTCTGACTAAATCCTTACAAGGAAGCGCGTTTTTTGCGCGACCCCACCGGTAAGTCATTGGCGTTAGACTTCGGCAGCGGCGGCTGTTCGCGCCTGTTTCGGTTAAGCGCGTGCTTTCCTTGCGCCCCGCCATATCACGGCGTATAAAAATTGCGCTCGTGTCAAAGTAGGCCACATTATCACTTAGCAGCTATCACTTATCACTTGTACGCCGTTCCACCCGCCTAATTAAAGGCCGTAATAGGTGATAAGTGATAGCTGATAAAGCCGCCCGTCCCGCCGTTGATGCGCAGATGGCGGCCTTTTCTGGTTTTTATAAGAAAGCCCTGCACGAAAATACGCTAACTACCGGCCACTGCTGTAAAGACCGTATTTATCAATATACGCCGCCACTGCCGGCGAGACTAAGCGTGTCCACTCCTGGCTTTGACCGATGCGCACAGCGTCGCGGATTTCCGTCGCGGCCACATCTTGTTGCACCGCATCCGTCGCGTAAATATGTGGTTCACCATCATTTAACATCGTTTCGGCGATGCTTTCCGGGGCGCGGCCCCATATATTGACGATGCTTGCGCGAATTTCCGGCGTAACGTGCGCGTCCGTCCAGACATAACCGGGCCGGGCGACGACAATATGATTCGCCAACCTCAAAACGCGCTCCCATTCGCGCCACGTTTTGATGTCCAGCCACGAATCCAAACCCATCACAAAGAACAGTTGCGCCTCGTCTTTGAGTTCCGCACCCAACCGCGTGAGCGTTTCGACGGTGTAGGGCTGCGCCGGCGCGTCCAGTTCGATGGTTGAAACCTTGATTTTAGCGTCGTCTTGCGTCGCTAAAGCCAACATCGCGTAACGATGCCAGGCCGGTGTCGGCGGGTATTTATGCCGTTTGTGCGGCGCGACGAAAGCCGGAATCAACCATATTTCGTCTAACGCAAACCAACGCAAAACGCCCCGCGCTACCGCCAAATGTCCGGCGTGAAACGGGTCAAAAGTGCCGCCGTAAAGTGCGATGCGTTTCACCGAAAATGATTTTCGTCCTTGGCCTGTTCTTTTTCGGCGATTTCCGCGAGTTCCCCGCCGATAGCGTAAACCAATTCCGCTAAACCTTCGCGGGTCGCTGAGGAAATGGCAAAGAACGCATTTCCCGCCGCCGCCGCGCATTGTCGCACAGCTTCCAGCCGTTCCGGTTCATCAAGCGCGTCAATTTTAGTCGCCACAACGATTTGCGGACGCGCCGCGAGTGTCGCGTCGTAAGCCGCCAGTTCACGGTTGATAATTTCGTAATCGCGCACCGGGTCGCGGCCCGATTGCGACGAGACATCTACCAAATGTAACAACAATTTAGTGCGCTCGACGTGGCGCAAAAACCTGTCGCCCAAGCCCGCGCCAAGATGCGCCCCTTCAATCAAACCCGGAATATCCGCCATGACAAAGGTGCGCCAGCCGCCCAAATCTACCACGCCGAGATTCGGTTCAAGCGTCGTAAAAGGGTAATCCGCTATTTTTGGTTTGGCCGCTGAAACTGTTGAAATTAAAGTAGATTTCCCTGCGTTCGGAAAGCCCACCAAACCTACATCCGCCAGCAATTTCAAGTGTAACTGCAACTCGCGCAATTCGCCAACGCCACCTTCTTGATGATAACGCGGGGCGCGGTTGGTTGAACTGGCGAAATGCGCGTTGCCGAAACCGCCGCGCCCGCCTTGCGCCGCCAGCCAGCGCTGGCCGGCCTCAGTGAAATCGTGCAGCAGTTCGTCCGTCACAGCGTCGTAAATCTCTGTGCCGACTGGCACCGTTACCAGAACATCAGCCCCTTCGTGACCGGAACGGTTTGAGCCTTCTCCGTGTCGTCCGCGTTCGGCGTGGTGTTCGGGGTTATAACGCAAATGCAACAATGTATTTACCGAACGCGAGGCTTCTATCCAGACATCGCCGCCACGCCCGCCGTCGCCGCCCGAAGGCCCGCCGCGCGGGACAAACTTCTCGCGCCGGAAAGCCATTATGCCGTTGCCGCCGTTGCCGCCGGAAATACGAATTTTAACGCTGTCAATAAACAAGGGGTTAGGGGTTAGGGGTTAGGGATTAGGGCTTTTGCCACAATTCCACGCCCCTCGGAAAAGAATAAGCGACGCCTGCGCCCGAAAACTTGAGCGCGTGCGTCGCTTGAAAAATCTGGCGAGATTAGCATTCAGCAACCAATCGTAGCGGCTTTTTACTGACCACTGCGCTGACTACTGACCACTATCTAAGCAGCAACAGCAGCCACCACAGCCGGATAAACGCTAATGAATTTACCCTGGCGGCCCTTATCTTCAAATTTGACTTGTCCGTCAATCAAAGAAAAGAGCGTGTCATCCTTGCCGCGCCCGACATTTTTGCCGGGCTTCCACTTGGTGCCGCGCTGCCGGGCCAAGATATTGCCGCCCAACACCGTTTCACCGCCGAATTTCTTCAAGCCCAACCGTTGAGCATTTGAATCGCGCCCGTTGCGCGAAGAGCCGACGCCTTTTTTATGTGCCATGTTGTTATTTTGGATTTTGGATTGAGGATTTTGGATTGGGAAAAGCGGCTACGCTCTGCCAATCTAAAACCACCAATCTAAAATCGCAAATCCTTTCTTAGCTTGCGATTTGAATTTCCGTATAGCCCTGCCGGTGGCCTTGTTTGCGTTTGTATTGTTTGCGGCGTTTCTTCTTAAAAACAATGATTTTATCGCCGCGCCCGTGCGCTGTGACGGTTGCCACAGTCTTGGCTTCGCCCACCGGCGCGCCCAC
>JAYVJN010000228.1:0-8562 GCA_043769325.1 Acidobacteriota bacterium | reverse complement strand
GGCACAGTTGGCCTGTTACCGACGCGGCGCGTGAATCGCCATCAGCTTGGTGATGAGTGTTTCGGGCCACGCGCTTCAATTTCAACCCTTGATGCGCATTTTGAATAAGCCATATGAGAGTCAGGGAATCTGGCGCGGCAACCTTGCCAAATAGCGGCGGTTGACGTAACTTACCCCGCTTAAAGTTATGCCGAGTTACTTAGACTTATCAAACTGGCCGCGCCGCGAACACTTCGCTTTCTTCAAAGATTACGACCAGCCGTTTTTCAACATCTGCGCGCCCGTGGATGTGACCAACCTGCGAGCCTTTGTTAAGCGCGAAGGCTTCTCGTTTTTCATCGCCTGCCACTATCTTTCGACCCGCACCGGCAACGAAATCGAGTGTTTCCGTTACCGTCTGCGCGGCGAGCAAGTGCTGGTTCACGAACGAATTAACTGCGGCGCGATTGTTCTCATGGACGATGAGCGGTTCACTTTCACCTATTTCGATTATGACGAAGACTTCCCGCGCTTTCACGCCCACGCGCAAGCCGTCATCGCGCAAACTCGGGCCGGCGACGGCAATCTGCGCCCGCACACCGCGACTGATGACCTCTTGCACCACTCCGTCTTGCCCTGGCTTTCGTTTACTTCCCTTTCTCACGCCCGCCGGCATGACCGCGACGATTCCGTGCCGAAAATCTCCATCGGCAAGGTAACAACGGAAAACGGACGCGCGCAAATGCCGGTTTCGGTAGAAGTACACCACGCGCTGATGGACGGCCTTCACGTCGGACGCTATTTCGAGCGTTTCGCAGCCTACTGCGCCGCGCCTGAGCAAACTATACACTTCAAGAAAAAGAACTAGCCCCAGATTTCACCGATGACACAGATAAAATCAATAAGTAACGCGAATAAAATAACCTGACCCACCAAGTAACGTAAATTAAATAACCCAACCCACCTACAAGCTCTCTCGTTTAGAGGCGGTCTCAGACCGCCGGTGGGGTTGACTCGTAGCGGCAACGGCGGTCAGAGACCGGCTCTAAACGGGTTGATTTATTTTCTTTGCGTTACTTAGGTTGATTGTTCCGCGCTTTGCCGTCCAAAACCGCCGTCAACGAAGTCAGGCAAATCATGGCCGCCCCCGCGTCGGTTTCGGCGTAGTGCGCCGCGCCCGCTTCGATAATCTGAAAACGTGGCATTGCGGGATTCCGAGGACAATTTTGCCATCCGCTTGCACCGCCAGTGCGGACACTTGGCTGTTCGCCCCGCTTCCACTTTGATAACGACATTAACAAATAGTATCTGGTCGGAACAGAACTTTGCCACAGAGGACACAGAGTTCACAAAGAGAACAAAAACGCAATCAGTTACTCTCTGTGTTCTCGGTGAACTCTGTGGCTAATTCTTTTCAAAATTACGCTGTTTCAATGTCGTTATCAAACTGTTAAGAAAGTTGTTGTCCACGTCGCCCGGAGCGGCCCACGCTGTTAAGCTGCCAAAACAAATCAACGCCAAACGCAAAGTAACGCGAATAAAATAACCTAACCCATCAACTATCAAACACGCACTACGTCAAGTGTGCCATGTTATACGCCCTTACTTCGTGCGGGCTTCCGCATTGTGGGTCAACTTATTTCTGGCGTGTTACAAAGCCCACTTCACCAGCATTTTCTTCTTCATAGCAATTAACACTTGTCCCCAAACTATTTACGAATATCCTTTGAATTTGGATGAGAATTGCCCAAACTCAATCAGAGACTGGCTTCAATGCTTAAACCCGCTTGCATCCATCCGCTAACCGCCGGCGAATAGCAGTCTTGCATTCTTACGCTTATTCGTTGGAGGCTGAAATGGATTTATCACAAGAAGTTGTTTTGCTCGTCGGCGCGGGGCGCGGCATCGGGCGGGCGTCGGCGCAATTATTCGCGCACGCGGGCGCGAATCTCGTGCTGGCGTCGAGAGACGAAGCCGAACTCGCCGAATTGGAGTTCAAACTAAACCGTCAGACTAGCGCCCAAGTCTTTACCCAGGCGACGGATGTTACCGACGCCACGGCGGTCAAGCATTTGGTTGACGAAACCCGCAACCGTTTCGGACAGATTGACACGCTCGTTTACGCGGCGGGCGTGGGCGCGTTGAAGCCTTTCACGGAAACCTCGGTGGAAGAATTTGACCGACTCTGGCAAGTCAACACGCGCGGCGCATTCCTCACGCTGCAAGCCGTTTTGCCCCTGATGGAAGCGCGAAAAAAGGGGCGCGTCATTGCGCTGCCCGGCATTCTCGGACGCCAACCAATGGCCCAGGCCGCCGCTTACGCCGCCGCCAAATATGCCCTGACCGGAATGCTGAAATCGCTCGCGCTGGAATATCGCCGCGCCGGTATCCAGTTTAGTTTGTTACACTTCGGCGGCGTCAACACGAGTTTTTGGGACAACATCACGATGCGCGTCCAACGCGAACGAATGCTCACCGTCGAAGCCGCCGCGCAAGCTGTCTTTTTTGCCGCCACACAACCCGACACTGGTGCCATTAACGAAATGGTAATGACTTTTGAGCCGCACTAACGATTGCGGATTGTTTGCTGCGACGAAAAATCCGTCAAATCTTTACATCTGTTGTCAGTAGAGCATACAGACAAGAATATGGCGCAACAGCTTACTTCAATGCCTTTCTTGTGTCTCTTTTCTTAAATTCTTTAGCTGCTGTTTTTAGTCCTTTTTTGACCTCTTTAATATCTTCACTCACTGGCAACATTTCGGGCGCAGTGCCACTAAGTTCTATCATAGTCTTCCGCACCTTACGGCCAACAACCTCAGCGACGTTTTCCAAAGCCGCTTGCCCGTGAACATTGTCATTTTTAATTTTTTCCTCCGTTTGGGTAATACGAAAAAGATTGCCCGCTAATTCAGTTTTCCCCATATAGTCAAGCGGGGTTACGCCTACCGGAATGCCTCTGCGTTGGCGTAACTTATTTAGATTCATGTTGTACATACCCCTATATCCAGCATTTTGGAAATAACCATACTGCGCTACGCCAGCTTGTTTTGCTGCACTACTTAACGATTTTTCTCTATCCGATATATCCTCACGAATTAAGACGCGTTCTACATTTTCAGTTTCTTCAAGGTAACGTCTGACGGTATCAGCTAAAGTTGCAAAATACGCTTGGGCCGCAGCAACTTGTGGCTTGCGTGGGTCGCCATTCATTGCGATTAGATAGCAGGCAAAGCGCGTTAATTTATAGTCATCAATTTCTCGACTTTCGACTATGCGCTTGCATTGTTGGAAATGCTCTTGCACTGATAGCTTCAAAGCAAGGCAAGCGGATACCGCCCGATTAATAGCATTGTTATCAAAGGCCCGCCAATCATCATAACCCAAGCATTTCATTAGGTCGGTGGCGTACCAATGACATTCGCCGTTTATTTGAGCGAAATCTTCAAAGCTTTCTTTATTATCGTCAAAATGAAACACTTCTAGTTTACCCATAGTATCTTCACCTTTCTAAATAGTGTATGGAGTATATTTAGAAAGGTGAAGATGTCAAATTCAACCTATTTCATTATCTCATATCCGTTTCATGTATGCAATACTGGCACGCAAAAGCAAAGGAATAGCCAGCAACACAATTACCCGACTACCCATCGGTCAAACTCATATTCGCTTTAGCTTTGACATCACGGGCCGGATGCAGGATGCTAGGCGCGCTTTCTCTAAACCCATAAAAAAGCGCGGCATTGTTTATGAAGACGCTCGACCTGGTTATCATTTTCGGTTATCTCATTGGCATTATTTTGGTTGGCGCGTGGTTTTCGCGGAAGCAGAAAACCACGCGCGACTATTTTTTGGGCGACAGAACCGTGCCTTGGTGGGCGATTGCGGCTTCGATTGTCGCCACGGAAACCTCAACCATCACGTTTATTTCCGTGCCGGGCATCGTATATGCGCGTGGCGGCAACTTTGGATTTTTACAACTGGTTTTCGGTTATTTGCTGGGTCGCATCGTCATTTCGCTGCTCTTTATCCCGATGTACTTTCGCGGCGATTTGCTGACCGTCTATCAACTGCTCGAACAACGCTTTGGCAGCAAAATCAAGATGCTGGCGTCGGGTCTGTTCATCGTCATGCGAAACATCGCCGACGGCATCCGTTTATTGCTCACGGCCTTCGTATTGGCGGCGGTTTACGTCTCTTTTCAGCCCGACGCCAACCCGGAAACTATTGTCATCGCTTCAATTATACTGCTCGGCGTGGTGATGATTATCTTCACCTTTTTTGGCGGCATGGAGGCGGTTATCTGGATTGAAGTGGTGCAACTCGGCATTTACGTCTTTGGCGCGTTGGCGGCGGCACTTGTCATCGCGCAATCCGTCAACGGCGGTTGGAGCGCGGCATGGACGACGGGGGCGCAGTTTAGTAAATTTACGGTGTTCGACTTTAGCCTTGATTTTACTAAGACTTACACCTTTTGGGCGGGACTCATCGGCGGTTGTTTTCTCAACATGAGCACGCATGGCACCGACCAATATCTGGTGCAGCGTTACCTTTGCACCGATAAACCAAACCGCGCGGCGTTGGCGTTGTTGTCAAGCGGCGCGGTAATTTTGGCGCAGTTTATCGGTTTTCTCTTTATCGGCGTGCTGTTATTCGCCTATTATCAACCCTTTAACGCGCCCGATTACGCCACGCTGCCGGCGCATTACCCGTTCGCCGGTGGTGACCGCGTGTTTCCTGATTTTATTACGAAACATTTGCCTTCGGGACTTTCGGGACTTGTCGTAGCGGCGATATTCGCGGCGGCCTTGTCGTCTTCGCTCAATTCCATCGCGGCAACGGCGGTCAACGACCTCTATAAACCGTTCAAACGCGACGCCGACGATAGGCATCTGTTCCGCGTTTCGCAAATTTTGACCGTTGTGTGGGGCGTCGCGCAAATCGCCGTCGCGCTCTTTGCCCGCAAGCAGAATCAATCGGCCCTGAGCGCGGCTTTGTCTATCGCGTCGCTCATCAACGGCCCGATTCTGGGCGTCTTTTTGGTGGGCGTCTTTCTCAAACGAGTGAGCCAGACGCCCGCGCTGATTGGGATGCTGACGAGTTGCGCCGTGATGCTCTACGTCTATTGGTCAACCAAAATAGCCTTTACCTGGTATGTTTTATTCGGCAGCGGACTGACCTTTATCGTCTCGTGGCTGGCAAGTTTCGCCTTCGCCGCGAGCCAGGAAAGGTGAAGTCAGTACCACCTGCGGTAGCGGGTGGGCTTGGCGACTAACCCACCCGCTACCGCAGGTGGTACTGACTTCATTACGAACGTCGCGCCCGCGCTTCTTCGCAACAGGCAATGACGATGCGGGCCAGTTTTTTCGGGTTGTGGCGCACTTGGTCGCCTTCGTCCAAGAGGTCGGTGCGGACGAGTTGGCAAGCGTGGTCGTGAATATATTCTTCCACCCCTTCGCTGAGGCCGATTTGCCGCGCTCCTTCGGCGGTGTAACGCGCGGTTTGTGCGGGGCTGATGGCGCGGTTATTCACCATTACATAGTCAAAATGCAGGTTGGGCGCATAACTTTCAACTACTTCCAAGTGTTGTTGCGCGGTATAACCATCGGTTTCGCCAGGCTGCGTCATCAGATTGCAAATAAAGATTTTAACGGCTTTTGCAGCGGCAATGGCTTCGGCCACGCGCGTCACCAAAAGCGGCGGCAACAGGCTCGTGTAAAGTGAACCGGGGCCGACGGTTATCACGTCCGCCGCGCGAATCGCCGCCAGAGCTTCGGGCAAAGGCAAGCAATGTTCCGGCTCTAAACGTAAGCGTTTGATAGCCTGTTGCGAGGCGGTGATGTTGGTTTCGCCGTGCACAAAACTGCCGTCTTCCAGTTCAGCCACGAGGCGCACGTCGGTTATGGTCGCGGGAAAGATGTGGCCTTTGCTTTTCAACACTTCTGAAGAAAGGCGCACCGCTTCGCCAAAATCGCCGGTCACTTCGGTCAAAGCCGCCAGAAAGAGGTTGCCGAAACTGTGTCCGCCCAATTCACCGTCGCCGGGGAAACGGTAGCGAAAGAGGCGCGAAATCAGGTTTGAGTCCTCCGAGAGCGCGACCATGCAGTTGCGTATGTCGCCGGGCGGCAACATATTCAATTCATCACGCAGACGGCCCGAACTGCCGCCGTCGTCTGAAACCGCCACAATAGCCGCCAGCGATTCCAGCCAAGCCGCCTCGCGTTCCGCCGTCCCGACCATGCTTTTCAGCCCGGACAAGAGCGTAGAAAGTCCTGTGCCGCCGCCGATGGCGACCAAGTTCAGTCCCGGATTTACTTCGCCGACGGGCAAGAGACGGTCTCCTTCAAGTACGAAAGCGTATTCTTCGACAAATTTGGTGTGCATAAAGTGAGTAACCGAGGCAGGTCTTGTAGTTTACCAAACCGGCTGACAGGGGATGCGCGACCGGAGGTTTTTGGCAAAGCGCGAATGATTCAGAGAACACAAAAGCGGGACTAACAGCCCTCCACAAGTTTGATTATAGCAGTTATTGAACGTCTGTCACACGCAAAACTATATCTTTCAAGAAAAAGAATTATGCCGGCTACAGGGCTTTCTTATAAAAATTGCGCTCGTGTCAAAGTAGGCCACATTATCACTTAGCAGCTATCACTTATCACTTGTACGCCGTTCCACCTGCCTAATTAAAGGCCGTAATAGGTGATAAGTGATAGCTGATAAAGCCGCCCGTCCCGCCGTTGCTGCGCAGATGGCGGCCTTTTCTGATTTTTATAAAGAAAGCCCTGTATGCCGGCTATGAAGCTAACTCGTTTGTTCTCTTTGCGCCTTTGCGTCTTTGCGTTAAATTCTTTTTCTTGAAGTGTATAGCTACTATTTTTTAACTCTTTAGCGCAAACATTTACTTCGTCTATTCGGCAATATCAAATGCGTCCAACTCGCGTATTTTCACGCCCTCGGCGATGTCGGGCGTGCGCGTGTAGGGCAGCGCGTCGCGCAAGAATTTAGTCACCACGTCCACGAATTGCGCGGGGTATTCTTCGTGCGGAATGTGGCCGCAATGGCGGAAAACGATGAGCCTCGCATCGGGGATGGCGCGAAAGAGGCGTTGGCCTTCGTGTAAGGGGATGTCCTGGTCGTTTTCGCCCCAGAGCAGCAGCGTCGGGGCTTCGATGAGATGGGCCTCGCGGCTGATGTGAGTTGCGCTCCAACGCCGTAGGGTGTTGATGATGGCGCGATGCGTGTTAGCTGCGCGAAGCGGGCGGTGGTGGCCTTCCATCCGCGCCGCGTCGTTGGCTAAGTGGGTGTTGCGCGGGGCGTAAACCCGACTCATGCGCCAGCGCATGAGAGCGCGTGAATCCAAGAGGACGGGCGAGAATAAATCGCCGATAACGGGCGCGGCGGCGAGGCGTAAAAGCGTCTGGTCGCGCACATTGTTGTTAGAGACGGGGCTGACCAAGACCAATTTTTCGATGCGTTCCGGGGCCGCCAGAGCTACGGTTGCCGCCACCGCGCCGCCGTAAGAACTGCCGATAAGCGTGGCGCGTCCGATGCCCAGGCGATTAAGTAAACGCAAAACCATACGCGCTTGCGCCTGAATCGTGTACTCGGCGTAAGGCGGCTTGGCCGAGAAACCGTAACCGACCAAGTCCGGCGCGATGACGCGAAACCCCGCTTCCGCCAGAGGCCGCATGACATCAGCCCAGATATAGTTCGACGAGCAAAAGCCGTGCAGCAAAACTACGGGCGGCGCATTCGCCGCGCCTATTTCCTGGACGTGAATCCGCGCGCCGTCCACCGCGACGAAGCGCGAGTTTTCCGCGTGCGGCAGTTCGTCCGCGTAATCTTCCCACGCCACATCACGCGGGCGGCTGACCAATTTCGCCGTCAAAGCCGCGCCCGCCAGCGCGTAAAAGGCTGCTAACAAAGGCCATTTTTTCATATTTGCTTCTTTTCCTTAAAGCCGTTTTGCGCAGAGAAGAGTTTTAACGCAAAAGCGCAAAGATGCAAAGACGCCAGGAGAAACCCTTGGGAAAAGTCAATACCTTCGCCAAAAAAGTTATTTGAAAAAGTAAATCTGGAATAGCAGATGAGACGGGCTTTTTAGTAGATTTAGCTTTGCACACTTTTTCAACTAAAAGGAACATCCGTCTCAATGGACATTCTAGCACTCTTAGCCTGTGGTGAACCACTGCTGCCCGCTGTCACGTTGCGCCAGAGTGAGCGCGAAGGTGAAATCATCACGAACTATTATCAAGGGCTGTTTCTGCATAAGGAGTTCGGTTGCGAACTGAATGTGATTATCGTGGTGAAATTAAACCTGAGCAAACAGCAAGCGGGGTATGTGGTGTTGTTCAGCAGCAACACGGAGTTGGGCTGGGAGAAGTTCGTGGAGTATTACCGTTTACGTTTTCAAATAGAATTCAACTTCCGAGCAGCAAAACAGCACTTTGGTTTGGAGGGTTTTATGACGACGAAGCCCCAAGGCGTGGAGAAAGCGGCGAATCTGGCCTTCCTGATGGTGCAGGTGAATGCGAAATTGCAGCTTGCGAGCGGTGGTCGGTGTTTAGGCATAAACGACCTGAA
>JAYVJN010000227.1:0-11753 GCA_043769325.1 Acidobacteriota bacterium | reverse complement strand
GAGCCAGCGCCAGGACGGTGGAAATCTCTACGCCAGGGTCGCCGGGAAACGTCGGCGTGTGGGTTTGAATCGGGACGGTTACGTCGTAAATCCGCATGGCGCAATGATATAATCCGGCAAGAAATTAGACAAGAGAGAACTTTCAAGAAAAAGCATTATGCCGGCCATGAAGCTAGCTCTTTTGTTCTCTTTGCGCCTTTGTGTGAAATTCTTTTTCTTGAAGTGTATAGAACTTGTACCAGTTTACATTAAATGGTTCGCCTTAGCGGTCTTGCTGAAATGGGTTATCTGCCATAAAACCATGAGTTTACAGCAGTGCGAACAACTGCCCACTGTCAACCGGTATAAGTGTGCCATTTGCCCTTACTCCGTGCGGGCTTCTGCATTATGTTCAAAACTTTTGCTTACCTGCTTACAAAGTACTTGACACAATCTCGTCCACGATTTCCAGCACGGTTTTTTCGGGGGTTAGGTGAACGACGCGGGCGGCTTGGGCGTAAAAGGGGCGACGGGCGGCGTAGAGTTGGCGGGCGAGGGTTTCGTCGCGGGCCAGTGGGCGGGTGTCACCTTGCGGGGCGATGCGTTGGCGGCAGAGTTCAAACGGCGCGTCAAGCCAGACGGTCAGACATTGGCGGGCCGCGACGAGTTCGCGGTTCTGTTCGTTGGCCCACGCCCCGCCGCCGGTGGCGATGATTCTGGTCTGGCCTTCTAACGCCACGCGCAGGGCTTGGGTTTCGAGTTCACGGAAACGCGCTTCGCCTTGTCGGTCAATGATTTGCGCGGGCGTGAGGCCGGCGCGTTGCGCAATGATGCCGTCCACATCAAGCCAACCGCAACCCAGACGCGCCGCCAACGCGCGGGCCACAGTGGTTTTGCCCGCGCCCATGAAACCAAGCAAGACGATGGGGGGTTGGGGGTTGGGGGTTGGGGGTTGGTTCATCTTTGCGCGACGCTTTCGAGCAGTTGAAAGAAATTTGGGAAGGAGACGGCGGCGCAGTCTGCGCCTACGATTTCCGAGGGGCCATCGGCGATGAGCGCGGCGATGCTAAAGGCCATTGCGATACGGTGGTCGCCGTAGGATTCGATGAGCGCGCCTTTGAGTTTTACGGGGCCGTTGACGCGAAAGCCGTCGGGGTATTCCTCGACTTCCGCGCCCATTGCTCTTAAATTTCTGACGATAGTGGCGATGCGGTCGGATTCCTTGACGCGCAGTTCGGCGGCGTCGCGCACGGTCAAACCGCCCTCAATTTGCGTGCCTAAAACCGCCAGCGCGGGCATTTCGTCAATCATCTGCGCGACGGTTGCGCCGCGCAAAATGTTGGCTTGCGGCGTGGCGGGAGCGAGTGTGTCGCGGCCCCGCGCGCGCAAGGTTCCGACGGGTTCATTGGCTTCTTCACGAGTGTCATCAACAGTAATATCCGCGCCCAAATATCTCAATGTGTCAACGATTTGCGCCCGCGTGGGGTTTAATCCGACGTTGGGCAAAATCAGTTCGGAATCCGGCAAAAGCGCGGCGGCGACCAGGAAAAATGCTGCCGAAGAAACATCGCCCGGCACGGCTAAATCACGCGCAGTGAGACGGGCCGGGCCGTTGATGCTGACCGTGTGCGTTTCATCCGTCTGCGTTTCAACAACTTCCACGCCAAACCAGCGCAACATTCGTTCCGTGTGGTCGCGGGTCGTGGTTTTCTCGCTGACCGTTGTGCGTCCGTTCGCGCCCAAACCGGCCAGTAGGACGCATGATTTGACCTGTGCGCTGGCAACCGGCGTTTCGTAATTGATTGCTGTCAACGGCGCACAACCCTTGAGGCGCAAAGGCGCGTAACCATCTTGCGATGCAATTTGCGCGCCCATGGCGGTAAGCGGCGCGATAATGCGTTTCATCGGGCGGGCGCGCAGAGATTCGTCGCCGGTTAATTCGCAAGTGAAATTATACGAGGCCAACAAACCCGTGAGCATCCGTATCGTTGAGCCGCTGTTCCCGCAATCAAGCGGCGCAACGGGCGCACTCAAGCCCGCGCCATCTATGCGAGCGGTTGTGCCGTCGCGCTCAACTTTCACGCCAAGTTGTTGCAAACAAGACAGGGTAGAAAAGCAATCCGCGCCCGCCAAAAAGTTGCTGATGGTTGTCGTACCCCGCGCAACGGCGGCCAAGAGCGCGGCGCGGTGCGAGATGGATTTGTCGCCCGGCAACGATAAAACGCCCGCAACGCGGCGGGCCGGCGCAATAATCATGCCGCGTATCTTACCCGAAACGCGCGTCGCTTGCCACGCAAAGGCAGAAACACGCACGTTAGAAGTGTGCCAGAGTAGTAACCGCACGCGGGTTCATTGTCGCGCTTCTGCCCGAAGAAGTTGCCAAAGGTCTTGACAGGCAAGGCTTAGGCGTGTTAAACCGTGATTCTTCCGTCTGTTTTAAGGAACTAGAAGCGTGGCAGAGAAGTCTCGAAACTGTGGACGAAAAGACCTTGCAACTTAATCTACCGAGCCGCGTTGAAGCGGTGGCCGAAGCTGCGGAGACCGCCGCGCAATTGGTGACGCAAGCCGGTTTGGGCGATGATGCGGCCTTTGGCATTGATATGGCGGTGCGCGAAGCGGTGACTAACGCCGTGCTGCATGGCAACCGCGAGGATGCGACGAAACAAGTTGAAGTAAAATTTTACTATTCGCCCGCAGTTTTTGAAATTACCGTGCGCGACCAGGGCGCGGGCTTTGATTTATTGGATGTGCCAGACCCGACGGAAGCAGAGAATTTGCTCAAAACGTCAGGTCGTGGCATTCTGTTCATGCGAACTTTTATGGACGAAGTTGAGTGGACGCGCCATCCGTCAGGAGGCACTGTCGTGCGGCTCGTCAAACGAAGATGATTGGGGATTGGGGGCCAGAGATTGGGAGTTGGGAATTGCGCTGTTTTTCGCTCCGGCCTGAGGCTAACACCATTCCGGCAAATCTAAAATCAAACATCTAAAATCTAAAATTCGGAGAGGGAGATTTCCTGAAAATGGCTGAACTGACCATCACAGAACGACAAGCCGGCGACGTGACCATTCTGGACATGAGCGGCAAAGTGACCATCGGCGACGGTTCGGTGGCTTTGCGTAACGCGATTCGCCGCCTCTTGCAAGAAGGCAAAAAGAAGATTCTGCTCAATTTGGCGGGCGTCGGCTACATTGATTCGAGCGGTATCGGCGAATTGGTGTCGAGCTACACAACAACCAATAAAGAAGGCGGTCAATTAAAACTGCTCAATCTGACGAAGAAACTACAAGACTTGTTGGCGATTACCAAACTGCTTACGGTTTTCGACGTTTTCACTGACGAAGGCGAAGCACTCGGCAGTTACCAGTAAACCCTGCGCACGAAAAATTAGCCCTGCGGCGCGCGTTATGAAAAACATTCGCGCGCCGCAGGGCCTTGCTTTGTCAACCCCTAACCACGCATCCGCACCGTGTATTCCGCTGCTATTGCCGTCTCTTCCGCCGCGTAAAACCGCATTAGATAATCGCCGCTCGTAACCATCAGGCGGGGAAACGTGAAGCGAAAAGTGTCTGCCTGATCGCGTAAGGCCGGCCCGTGCCATATCACGCGGCCCGCCGGATTTACCAGTTCGGCGCGATAGTTCGGCGCGGCGGGTAAGTCCGGCGCTTTAATAACGAAAGAGAAAGTTTTGCCCCGCGCCGGCACAAGAACCCTGACTTCGCGGGTTAGTTGTTCTATTGGTTTTTCGACTGGACGCTTGGCTTCATTCAATGTCTTGATATATTCGTTCCGGTGTTGGTAAAAGTTATCCGCCAAAACCTGCTTCTCGTTGCGCAAACGCAAGGCCCACCAAAAACATAAACCTGTCGCCAACAACAGTAAAGCCGCTAAAGCCCAGCCCAGGCGGGGCGCAAAAATGTCTTGCCACCAAGAGGCGCGGGGCGCAGTTGCGCTAACCGTTGGGACGGGGCGCGTTTTTGGCAAATGCGGCGTGAAGGCGGCCCAGGCGCGGGCGAGTTCGCTTTGGTCGGGTAGCTTCTCGCGTGGGGTTGGCGGCGCATGAAAGGCGTGGAGTTGCTTAAATTCCAGCACGCAAGCGGGGCAGTGCGACAAATGCTCGCGCAGAGGCGATGCGCTTTCGTCGTTTTCCGTCGCTTGGGTCAGGCGCAATAGCTCGTCCTGGCTCAGGTGCCAGCCGGATTCGCTCTTGGCATTTGGTTCTAACGCCTGTAAATAGCGGCGCATATTATCGTTTCGCTTCATCATTCACCCACCTCTGCGGCGTGCAATTTCGTAGCCAAAACGCACCGCGCTTGAAAAAGGTGCGCTTTGACGGTGTTTGGCGCGAGGCCCAACGCCGAAGCTATCTCGTTTATCGTCATCTCTTGCACGATTCTGAGACGTAAACAGCGGCGCATCTGTTCCGGCAACTCTTCCATCGCCGCGCGCAGACGCTGTAAACGCTCGGCTTCCAGAAGCGCGTCCAACGGCCCTGTGCCAGAGGTCGCCAGCAAATCGTCCCAATCCGCCGCGCCTTCGCGTTCGGCGTCGAGTTCCACCACGCGGGCCGCGCGTTTCTGCGTCTGATTGGCGGCCCAATGGTTGCGGAGCGTATTCTGCGCGATACGAAAGAGCCAGCCGGCAAACTGCGCCGGTTCGCGCAAGTCCGCTAAATTCTTATAGACAGCAAGCAATGTAGTTTGTGTTAGTTCTTCGGCGTCTTCCGGCGTCAACCCTTGCCGGCGGAAAAACAGCAAGACCCGCGCATAATAACGCTCAAACAAACAGCGAAAACGGGCGTCGGTTTCGACCCCATTTTGCCAGGCGAGGACTAAATCCTCAGTTGTCTCATCACAAACACTCATCGGTAACAATATAGTAAGGTGGTAAAGCCCCCTACTTTCCACAAAAACATCACATCCAGGCGTTTTCCTTAAAACAATTTTTCATTATCACTAAACCAAAGGCGAAAACGCCTGTCTTATACCGTTGGACGCGAACTTAAACGTCGCGTCCGGCGCACCTCGCGCCTTGAATAAACTTTTAGGAGAAAAGAAACATGAAGAAAATCAGCCTTATCGCCGCGCTTACCTTGGCCAGCCTTTTTGCCGCCGCCTGTGACGCGGCCCCCGACGCCAACTCTAACGCTAAACCCGCCGCCACGCCCGTCGTCACGACGCCCCCGCCGGCTGCCGTCGCCACACCGCCCATCGTCATCGCTACGCCGACGCCGACGCCGACGAAAAAGTGAGGGAGTGGGGGAGTGGAGGAGTGAGGGAGAAAAAGCCGTTGCTTTTACGCCGCGCGTTTCTCCCCTTCTTCCCGACTCCCCCACTCCCCCACTCCCCCACTCCTCCACTCCCTTACTCCCTCACTTCCCCTTTCCCCGCGCAAGCCTTACTATGCACGGGTGATACGCGCTGCTTTTCGCCGCTTAATGGCTTTAGACGACCCGCCCGAACGCACCGCGTTGGCTTTCACTGTCGGCGTTTTTATCGGTTTTTCGCCGTTTCTGGGGTTGCATACCATCATAGCGGCGATTCTTGCGTTTGTCTTTCGGTTCAACAAAGTCGCCCTTTTTGCCGGTGTTTATATCAACAACCCTTTGCTGGTCGCGCCGATTGTGTTGGTTTCTTACGCTATCGGCGCGTTTGTGTTGGGCCGCCCTTTGCGCCCTTCGCAAGCTGAACTGGATTTGCTGACGGCCCCGCATTTTTTTGACGGTAATTATTGGCGGCAGTTGTGGGCGCACAGCCGCGAATTGCTGTGGCCTTTCTTTGTTGGTAGCATGACGCTCTCGTTGGTTTGTGCCGCCGCCGCGTATCCGCTAACATTACGCCTATTGCGCGCGCGCCAGACTAAAAAGCTGGCACAGGCGAACGCCAACGCCGAAAAGCCTTGATTTTGCCAACGGTATGACCCGGCATTGTGTCCCAATTATGGCATCCACTTTTTTGTCGGGCGCATCAAAAAACAGACGGCGCACAAATTTACGCGCGTTTTTAGTTTATGAGGAAATACTTAGTTTTTATTTTTCTATTAGCGGTTTTCGTAACCGCTTTACCGGCGCAAACGCCCAAACCGACAGCCACGCCCGCCGCGCCGCCGCCGCGTGAGCAGATTGACCTGGCCGAATACGGCGTGCGCTTTGAAACCGACCAAAGGCTTATCGTAATGATGGCCGCGTTGGAGGCCGCGGGCTTTGACCCGACGCCGGCGGGCCGGGCGGTTTCTCCTTTCCGCGCCCGCGTGCGTAAGGATTTTCAGGACTTAGACGCCGATTTGCGTACCCGTCTGCACAAATTTTTCAGCGACCACAACCGCGAAATGGACGCCGAGTTCGCCAAAACCAACCCGTCGCCAGGGATGCGCACCGCGCGTTACGCCGAACGCTACATCTCTTTGGCTTATTCATTAGGCCAGCCACCCGTTTTTGAGATGCCGCCGCGTTCCGACGATTTACCCGGTGGCGTGTTGGAAGTGTTGGACTTTACGCCTTTGCTGCGCGAGTTTTCCCGCAAAGCGCGGATGGACGAACGGATGCCCGAATACCAACGCGCCTACCGCGAGACGGGCGACCAAATGCGGCCCGCGATGGCAAACATGGTGCGCGGCGTGTTGAGTTATCTGCACACGCAACCGTTGACCACCGGCATTGAGCGAAAAATAGTCAAAGCCCCGGGCACGGAAAACAAGAAAAACGCCCTGACACGCACCATCACCCGCGAATACGAACGCCGTTTTATCATCGTGCCGGATTTGCTGGCGGTGCCCGGCTCAATAAACCTGCGCGTCATTTCCGACGATTATTATGTCATCGTGCCGCCCGGCGTGACGCCCGCTTCTTCGGAGATGCGCCGCGCCTATTTGCAGTACGTCGCCGACCCTCTGGCGGTGCGTTTTAGCAAGGAAATCTCGGCCCGCCGCGACGACCTCAAGCAACTGTTGGAAGAACGCCGCGTTGGTGGCCGCTCCATTACGCCCGACATTTTTCTCACCGTCGCGCGTTCGCTCATCATTGCCGCCGAAGCGCGGATGAACGAAGCCCAACGCGCCAACGCCATCGTCAATCAACTCAACAATGAACCCGACGCGGCCCGACGCGGCATCTTGCTCAAACAATTACGCGAGGCGCAAAACACCCTCTCAGACGACTCCATTTTACAACTATCCGAAGGTTACGAAGGCGGCGCGGTGTTAGCCTTTTTCTTCGCTGAACAACTGAAAGGCATGGAAACGGCGGGCTTTGACGTGGCGGCGATGATGCCGGATATACTGGCAACATTTGACGCCACCCGCGAAAGCAAACGTCTGGCAGAAAACGACGTGACCCGCCAACGCGCTGCGCTGGCCCGCGCGGAACGCTTGAAAAACGCCGCCCGCGCCAGCACTGAGCCGCTGACCGGACGCGCTCTGATGGTTCGCCGCTTGGCGGAAATCGAAGAGTTGCTGCGCCAAGCGAGCTATTCCGAGGCCGAAACGCAACTCAAAGAGCTGCTCACGCAATTCCCCGGTGAACCGCGCATTTTCTTTGCCCTAGGCCAAGCCGCCAGCGGTTCGGCGCAAGACGCGATTGACGAAACGGTGCAAGAGCAGCGGCTAACCACCGCCTTGGGGCAATATCGTCTGACGCTGGAAAAAGCCTCACCGGACACGGACAAGCCGCTCATCTCGCGTTCACATTTCCTGATGGGCCGCATTTACGAACACTTTGAGCGCAAAGACGAAGCCCTCAAAGCATTTGAAGCCGCCATCCAACTCGGCCCCATCAACGGCGGCGCGTTCGTTGAAGCGCAAAAAGGCAAGGCCCGTTTGACGCAACCGTAAGTGGGGGCTGGGGGCTGGGGGTTAGGGATTGGGGGAAAGAAACGCGCTGCGTAATGAGGACCCACTCCCTAATCCCTAAACCTAACCCCTAACCCCCAACCCCCAACCCCTAACCCCTAACCCCCATTCCCCAACCCCTAACCCCTCAAACTACTGGCAGTCCGTATTGCTGCGCGTGGTTACCGGCGAAAAACGCAATTGGTATTCCGCCGAGGTCACGAAAGCGCAGACCATCCCGCGCACATTGTTCGGTTGCCCGTTAATCGTGCCCAACCAGAAATCGTAACCCGCTTGGTCGGGGTCGCGTTTGAGGTAGCCGAAGTATTGCGTCAAGACGAAAGCGCGGTTGAATAAGGCCGCCCGAAACGCCGTGTTGTCGCCTAAGTCGCGTAAGAATGCGCCGCGTCCGTTACTTGTCACGGTATTGATGAAGGCCGTCCGTTCGCTCGCCGTGAACGGGACGCCCGCCCCTTGCTGCACCGTAAGCAGAAGGGCATCAACGAATTGCGTCGGTGTCATCGAAGTTGGATAGCGCGTCGTGAACTCCGTCCGGCTGGCGAAAAGGTTGGCGAAATCAAGTTTGCCCTGGGCCAGATTTGCGCTGCCCACGACGCGGGCGCGGTCTGGCACAAAGGCCGAGTATGCGGGCCGGTAGAGGGTTTGTTCGCCAAACGCGGCCTTGTAAAGCCGGAAAACGTAGGCCCCCGATTCCTGAAATTCCTGTTCGACGAAAAAGGCTGCGGAAACGTCCAGCCGGCGCGTGTGAATACAGGCCAAATCAGTGCCGCAAGTGGCGACGATTTGCCCCGTCCAGAAGTCAAAACCGGCTTGGTCGGGTTCGCGGCTGAGGAAATCCAGGTATTGCTGGCGCACAAAGAAACGCGCCGATTCCAAAGGATTGGGCAGAATCTGTCCGCGAATCTCGCCGCTGGGGAAGTTTGCGGTGTGGACGTTGAAGTACATCAAGCCCTTTTTCAACTGCGCGACTTGCGCCGGCGTAACGGCGAAAACGGCGTTGGCAATCTGTCCGAGGCCGAGGTTAAATAACACCGGCGCGTTGACGCCGACGTGCGCCGCGCCGTGAATGTGGGCGGCGGTCTGCGTGCTGCCCAAACCGCTAAAGCTCGCGCTAACTGTGATGTTTGTTTCGGCGGCGTTGAGCGTGACAGTGCCGAATCCGTTGGCGGCGGAGGCGTTTGTGGGAACTTCCTGCGCGCTGGAAAACTGCGCGGCAAAGGTATTGGAACTGACGAAGTTATTTTCGTTGTCCATAACCGTGATTGTCGCCGTGCTGTTGGAACCCAGCGTAAGGCCGCTGGAAGGATTACTCAAGGTGAGGCTGAATGTTTCGCCTGTCGAACCACCCGGCACGGCCTCGACATACATATCGTCAATGAGCGGAACCCGAATGGTTTTACTGATTTCGCCGTCAGCAAAATTGAGTGTTCCCACTGTACTTGTGTAATCGCAACGCTGTTGGGCAGTGGCGGCGACGGTGGCGACGCAATCGCTGAAGATGAAGTTGTCGTTGGTTTTGTAGTCAACCGAAACAGCCCCCGTCGCGCTGCCCCCGCGCATGACCGTCACTGTCGCCGCGCCTTCGCCTTCGTTGGCGTTATAGGCGGCGGCGGTGAATTGGATGACATTGCCACCGACGGGCGTGAAATTGGCCGTGTAGGTCGTGTCGCGGGCCGGGGTGGAAATCTCGTGGGTTTGCGCGCCGGAGTCAGACCAGTTGGAGAAATTATAGGTTATGCCGCCGATGGTTTGCGGCGTAGTTGTCCCGATTTGCCGGATGATGCCCTGCACGCCCGTCACTGTGAACGGCGCGGCGCGCGGCTGTCCGTCAAGCGTGATTTGGAGGCCCGCCGGATTGGTGTTGAGGGTAATTTGCGCGGTGCGCGGCGCGATGTCGCGGGTTACGGTGTGGGTCGCGTTTTGCGCATCGCGGACGGTTAAAATGACGCGGTAAAAGACGTTAGCCTCAGTTTCGCCCAACGTCGGGATGGTGAACGCACCGCTCGTCACGCCGCTGGTTGGCGGCACGAACGGATGGACGTGGGTGTCGTGGTGAAAATCAACCTGCCAGGTAAACGCGCTGGCTGGCAGATTGCCGTCTTCCGGGTCGGTGCCCGCGCCGTTGTAGGTAAACATTTGACCGCCGCCGTAAGTTGTGCCGGCGAGAGGCGTGTTAATTATCGCGGTTGGGGCTTGATTGGGTTGCACGGTGAGCGTGGCGGCGGCACTCGTGGCGTTGCCGAAATCATTGGTCACGCGGCAACGGAATTGCGCGCCGCTATCCGCCAAAGCTACGGGGGCGGTGGTAAAACCGGGGTTAGTCGCGCCGTTAATGTCAACATTGTTTCGTTGCCATTGGTAAGTAAACGGCCCCGTGCCGGTGGCGGTAACGCTAAAAGTCGCTGTCTGCCCGACGGAAACGGTGGCGTTTGCGGGTTGGTTGGCGATGGCCGGAGGTTGGTTGGCGACAAATTGCACGCGAAACACCGCGCCGTTGCCCCGCGCCAGATAGTAAAGGCTGCCGTCGTTGCCAACCTGAATATCAACGGGCGAAGAGATGCCCGTCGCAAAGCCGGTGAAAGTCGCAGGGTTGGCGGGGTCAATAATGCGAATGTAGGCCCCGCAGAAATCGGCGTAAAAGTATTTGCCGATAAATTCGACGGGAAACTGCGGGTTCGTCGGGTTGTAAAACGCGCCGCCGGTTATGGCGCAGTTCGGGGCGCTCCTGGCGTACTGGAAAATCGGGTCGCGGAAATTGGCGTTGGGCGGATTACAGAATCCCTCGCAACTGGGCCAGCCATAGTTGGAACCGGCGACGCCGACGTTGATTTCCTCCCAAGTCACTTGCCCGACATCGTTGATGTGCATCCGGCCCGTGCCCGGTTGAAAATTGAAAGTAAACGGGTTACGCAAACCTAAAGCCCAGATAGCGCGGTTGTTGCCCGTCGCTTGATTAAAAAACGGGTTATCCGTGGGAATCGTGCCGTCGGAATTGAGCCGCAGCATTTTGCCGAGCAGGTTGTTAAGCGTTTGTGAATTAGCCGAGTTAGCGTTTTCGCCGACGGCGGCGTAGAGTTTTCCGTCAGGCCCGAAGTGCATCGCGCCGCCGTTATGGTTGGTCGCGCCGCTCAGGTTGTTCAAATCAAGCAAGACGGTTTCGCTGCCGGCAACAGCGACATCGCCATCAGCAGTGAAACGGCTGATGCGGTTGTGAATCGGGGCCGCCGAAGTCGTGTAATAGATGTAAACAAAATTATTAGCCGCAAAATTAGGGTCAAAGGCGATGCCTAGCAAGCCGCGTTCGCCATTGGCGTTGACGGCAACCGTGAGAAACGGGGTTGCCAGCAACGCGCCGTTTTTTATGACGCGCAAATTGCCGTTTTGCTGGCACACAAAAATCCGTCCGTCAGACGCGAGGGCCATCGCCGTCGGACTCGTCAGACCGGCAATAGAAGTTTCCGCGAACCCCGCCGGCAAGGTCGCGGCCCGTGTCGCAGTGACCAAAATGATGAAACAGAAAACGAATAAACAAGTCCGTGCAATATTCCGCATGATATTCTCCCGATTGGTGTTAGCTTTGACAATGATAAAGGGCCTGAAATTAAGCAATTGCTGACGCTGGCGCTGGCGAATCCAAGCGGACATTATATGACAGGACAAACCCGTCTGGCTACTCTGCCCGCAGAGGTTTATTACTAACGATTCTTGACATCCAAAGCCAGGCGGCTTACAAAGATGTCTATGAGTAAAGACGACCTGTTGTTTTCCATTATTGGCCTTTTATTAGGGTTTATCCTCGGCTTTTTCCTGACCAATTCGTTCAACCAACGCGCCGCAAACAACGGCCCGACGGCTAATGCGCCCGCTTCGCCAACTGATTCGCCGGCGGCCCCGGAAGGTGACACGCCGGAACCTGCGATTGCCGACCC
>JAYVJN010000226.1:0-2527 GCA_043769325.1 Acidobacteriota bacterium | reverse complement strand
GTGCCGTAAATTTCCAAGGGCAGACTGTAAATAGCGTCGGTAGTGGCGACGACCATTTCGCCGTCGGGACTGAAGCATAAACCGACCAGATTATTGCCGGTGACGGCTAAGGAAATATCCGCGCCGTCGGGGGAGATGCGCCAGATGCCGCGCCGCGCGCGGTAACAAGCCGCGAGGTACAGATTGCCGTCGCGGTCAAAGGCCAGACCTTGCGGGCGCACGAAACCGTCATGGAATTTTTCCACTCGCCCATTGGCGTCAATGCGCCAGATATTGTCGTTGCTGGAAACGGTCGGGCCGGTGACATAAAGCTGCCCGTCAGGGCTAAAAGCCAGGTGAAACGCGGCGATGGATGGCTCAACATCCGCAAATTTGCTGGTTTCGCCGATAGCGTTGACGCGAAAAATCGCGCCGTTTCTATCGCCCACGAATAGTTCGCCCGCGTCGTTGAAGGCGAGGCCGGTGGCGACGCCCAAATCATGGGCGAAAGGCGTGGCGGCGAGTTCGTTGACGCGATAGACCGTGCCGTCAAAACGGCTGCTGACATAAAGCTGCCCGTCGGGGCCAAAAGCGAGGCCCGTCGGGTTGGCTACGTCGCCGGAATAGTCTTCGAGGTCTCCCGCTTCGTCTATGCGAAAAATTGTGACCGGAAATTCTTGCCCGCGTCCACCGGAACGTGTGACGTAGAGCGCGCCGTTGCGCGTGTCGAAAGCGGGGTTAGCGACGGGGTGCATATCGTCGGCCAGTAATTCGGCGACGGTAAAGACTTGCGGCTCACTGGTTTGCCCGTTGCTGACAAATTCCACGACGGCTTCTTCGCCTTCGGCTGCCTCTGGAACAAGGGCAATCACGCGCCGCGCTGACGCGCTTGCCAGCCGCGCCGGTAGGTCGTTAAAACGCACTTCAAACGGCGCGCCGGCTTGGAGTTCCAGGCCTTCGCATTCAAGGATAACCTCGCTGCCGGGCAAGCCGGCGGAAGGGTCTAAGCGGACGATACGTCCCGCGTTGCTCATAAAAGGTCTCTTTCCCGTAACCGTTGCGCCGCCAATCCGGTCAACCGTTACCCGCCTATCATACGCAACGCGGCAAGTTGTGTCTAACGGCTAAGGCTCGGTCAAGATAGAGGACAGGTCAGTACCACCTGCGGTAGCGGGTGGGCCTGTCAGCAAAACCCACCCGTTACCGCAGGTGGTACTGACTTGCTCAGTCAATGTAACCTTGACTGACCACTAGCCGCTTTGCAACTGCCTATTCGTCTGTTAAATTCTACCGCTTTGAACTTTGAACTTGAAACTTTGAACTTGATATGGATATGGCAAATAAATTACGGGTAGGCGTTATTTACGGCGGGCGTTCCGGCGAACACGAGGTTTCGCTGCGTTCGGCGCGTTCGGTTATTGAGGCGTTGGACGCGGACAAATATGAGGTGATACCGCTTGGCGTCACGCGCGCGGGGCGTTGGCTGGCGGGCGCAGCGGCAAAGGCTTTGTTGCCGCCGGAGGCGCAGAAGGCTCTGCCGGAAAAGGCGGACGGAACTGCGTCAGCATTGGCGACGCTCAACCCGACGGGCGCGGACGCGGCCCAATTAGACGTGGTAATCCCTGTGTTGCATGGCACTTACGGCGAGGATGGCACGATTCAGGGAATGTTTGAGATGGCCGGCGTGCCTTACGTCGGTTGTGGCGTGTTGGCGTCGGCGTGCGGCATGGACAAGGTTACGATGAAGGTTTTGTTCAAAGACGCGGGGCTGCCGATGTGCCGCCACACCTGGTTTTTGCGCTCGGCCTGGGAACAGGAACGCGCTGCGACGTTGCGGCGCGTGGCTGACGAAATTGGTTTCCCGTGTTTCGTCAAACCCGCCAATTTAGGTTCGTCCGTCGGCATCTCGCGGGCGACGGACGAGGCTTCGCTGGCGCAAGCGATTGATTTGGCGGCGCGTTATGACCGCCGTATTTTAGTGGAGGAAGGCTTGGACATACGCGAGATTGAAGTCGCCGTGATGGGCAACGACGAACCCCTGGCGAGTTTGCCCGGCGAATACATCGTGCATGATAAATCCAATGCTTTCTTGGATTACACCGAAAAATACGCCGGCACGGGCCACAACGAATTTGTCGTTCCTGCGCCGATTTCGCCGGAATTAACCGCGCAACTGCAAGCGATGGCGAAAACCGCCTTCAAAGCCGTTGACGGCGCGGGCCTGGCGCGGGTGGATTTTTTTATATTGCGTAATACAAGTGAACTCTTAATCAACGAAATCAACACTATGCCCGGCCTGACAGACGTTTCCGGCTGGCCTAAAATGTGGGCCGCAAGCGGCTATCCGCTTCGGCAGGCGTTAGACAAATTGATTGAACTGGCGTTGGAACGGCACGCGGAAAAAGCGCGTAACGAGGTCGGGTTGGTCTAGCGCATTACCCGCAACCCGGCCCCAACGGGGCGAGAAGCGCGTTGTTTATTACGCCCCGTTGGGGCTACGTCGTGTTATCCCAATATGCCTGTGGCTTCACCACAGGCTATTACATTA
>JAYVJN010000225.1:0-3547 GCA_043769325.1 Acidobacteriota bacterium | reverse complement strand
CCGCAAGCGCGTTTTGGCTACGCTCTCGCCTACGACGGCAATAATCTTCTCATCGGCGCGCCGCAAGACCCCCAAGGCAACAGTCCCGGACATGGCGCGGCCTATATCTTCACCGGCGGCGGCGCGAGTTGGTCACAGCAAACCAAACTTGTGGCAAATGATGGGCAAACTGATGACGGGTTCGGTTCCGCTGTGGCTCTGAGCGGAATTTTCGCCCTCATCGGCGCGCCCTTCGCTGATGTTCAGCAATTTGGCAGCAGTAGGCGTGACCAGGACGCGGGGGCGTATTATCCATTCTTTCGCGGGGCAAATGGTTGGCGGCAGCTTCGTTTCAGGCATACCAATTCCCCTAGCGCAGCCGGCGACCACTTGGGCGCAGCCCTGGCGTTGCAGAACTCAGGGGCAATACTTTCCGGCGCTCCAATGAATAGCTACGGCGATCTGCCAGGCCATGGCGCGGTTTATACAACTCCTTTCGTTAGCGGTGAGTTTGTTAATTTCAGCACTATATTTCCAGGCGCAGGTGAGCAGGACAGGTTTTTTGGCGAACGTCTCGCCATGAGCGGAAACACTCTCATTGTGACTGGACTAGCTGATGTCAACTCCCCTCTGCCGCCGGCTTTTGTTTTTGTGCGAGAGGCTAATGGCTGGCGTCTGCAAGCAAAACTCAAGCCTAGCGACGGCGTCATTGGCGACGCTTTCGGCACTTCTGTGGCACTTCAAGGCGATACGGCGGTCATCGGCGCGTCACGGGTCAACGGGATACGCGGCGCGGCTTATGTTTTTGTCAGAAATGGAGAGACCTGGAGCGAGCAAGCCAAACTCACCGCGCCGGACAGCAACCGCTTAGGCTTTTCCCTGGCCCTTAGTGGAGACACCTTATGCGCGGGGGCGCCGTTTGATAACCAGAGCCTGGCCGCCGGAGCAGCTTACATTTTTACGCGCGCCAACGGCGTCTGGACGCAGCAGGCGCGTCTAGCCCCGGTTGACGGGCGCGCCGGCGACGAATTTGGCGCAAACGTCGCGTTGGACGGCAATACCGCGCTCATAACCCGCCGGCTGGTTGACCCGCAGATGTCTTCCGGCGCAGCCTATATCTTTGTCCGCGAAGGTGTTACCTGGTCACAACAGGCTCGTTTCGCGCCGCTTGCGGAAACGAATGGCTTTGGCCGGGCAGCGGCATTGAGCGGTGACACGGCGATTGTGACGGCTCCCGCGCGCGCCTACGTCTTTGCGCGAAACGGCGCAGCCTGGGCCGAGCAGTCAATTCTGACAGCCTCCGACGGAGCCGCCAACCTTGATTTTGGCGCCAGCGTCGCGTTAGAAGGAGACACCGCTTTGGTAGGCGCGCCGAGCAACCTCTTCGGGCCTCTCGCCGGCGCCGCTTATTTGTACCGGCGCGCGGGCGCAATCTGGACGCAAGAAGCGCGCTTTTCCAATAATAATACACGGCCCTTCGCCCGTTTTGGCAACCGCGTCGCCTATCATCAGGGAACCGCCATTATTGCCGCGCCACAAGAGGAAGTTGAGCCGTTAATGGGCATTTTGGGCGCGGCCTATGTTTTTCAAACGCAGCCGCTTGATAACAATCCCCCGACGATACGGGAATACGGAGCGGAAATTATCCGCGCCGGCAGCGGCCCGCAGACAATCCCGCTCGCCCTTGTAGCGGACGCCAACCAATCGCCCAGGTCGCTGGCCGTCACTATTTCGCCTACTGCCGCCAATGGTTTGACCATCGCCAACATACAGGTTGACGAAACCGGCATCGCGCGCGCTCAGGTAACGGCGTCGTGCGCAGCCCCTGTGTCACCAACAACCTTTACCCTCACCGTGACAGACAGTGCCGGGGCCGCCGCCACTCTTAGGCGAACCATTGCCGTTCAACCCAACGCGCCGCCCGCGCTGGCTTACCCGCCGGCGAACTTGGTGAATTTTAACGACCCTATTTTTGTTTCTCCCATCTACGGCCTCTCAGACAATTGGCAGGTGGCTTCCGTATCCGTTCAAAGTGTTACGCCGGTTTTCGCCGGCGAGATACAAATTTTTCCTGAAAGCTTCCCTCTCAGAGGAGGCGCGGTTATTACCGCCAGGTCTGCGGGAGCTTATACGGCAATAATCCGCGCTACCGATAATTGCGGCTTGTTTACCGATGTTCCGCTTAACTTCACGGTCGGCTCGGCCCCGGCGACAATCACTCTTTTGTCTTCGCCCAATCCGTCATTTGCCGGCCAGACAGCGACTTTCACCGCTACCGTTGCGCCCAGGCCACCCGCTAGTGGAATACCCGACGGGTTTGTCACTTTCACCATTGATGGCGTAGCGCAAGCGCCGGTATCCCTCGTCAATGGGCAAGCAGAGTTTTTTACCGCCCAACTCACCCCCGGCCTACATTCCATCATAGCGGCCTATAACGGCAGCGCGACATTTTTGCCTGGTAGCGATAGTCTGTTCCACTCTGTTATCATTCCCATCCCGACAGCGTGGACGGCGACGGGTTCCACCGGGGCGGTTAATGAGGAAGATTTCGCCATTATGGAAATGGACGGCCCGCGCCTCAGCGTGCGCGCTACCGGCGTAGTCCATGCGCGTTATAATGTTGTCGCCGTTGAGGATGCCAACTTTGAAGGGGCCGATAACCGACACCTCATCAACATCCGCTTCCGTGACACCGACGGCCCGGGCGCGGCGGCGCGGGTACAACTCACGCTCTATCGCCACGAGATAGATTTCGGCGGCGGCCCGACGGCCTTGTTCACTTTTGACAGCAACCAATTTCTCGCCACCGGCAACCGCGATTTGACCGTTCAACTAAACGACTGCGCGGCGGGCTTAAACTTTGATTTGGATTTCCGCCGCTACGTTTATTGGGTTGAGGCAGTTGTTACCCGTAACGATGCGACCCAACAAGCCGGTTTTAGCGGGATGCAACTGACCGAAACCGAAACGCCATGCCCGTAACCTGATATGAGCGAACAATTGCAAGAACTTATCACTGATGTCCGCGAATACGCCGCCTATCTCGACGAAATGGGCGTGGCGTTTTTAGAGCCGGCGGGACAAGTTCAAGGTTCAAGGTTCAAGGTTCAAAGTTCAAAGCCTGAACCCGACGAAGTTCTAACCCCCAACCCCCAACCCCCAACCCCCAGCCCGACGCTTTTCGGCGACATCGCGCCGGACAACACGCTCAAACCATCGGATGAGACTTTGGAAGACATCCGCCGCGACATTGGTACGGACTGTACGCGCTGTCCTTTGTGCACGCAGGGCCGGCGGCAGGTGGTCAACAGCGTGGGCAACCCGCGGGCGCGGCTGATGTTTGTGGGCGAAGCACCGGGGGCTAACGAAGACGCGCAAGGCCAGCCGTTTGTGGGCGAGGCGGGGCGTCTGCTGGACAAAATCATTGACGCGCTTGGTTTTAAGCGCGAAGAAGTCTTTATCGGCAACATCAACCGTTGCCGCCCGCCCGCCAACCGGATGCCTTTGACGGATGAAGCCGCCGTCTGTAAACCTTTTTTGATGCGCGAGATAGCCGTCGTGCGCCCCG
>JAYVJN010000224.1:0-10432 GCA_043769325.1 Acidobacteriota bacterium | reverse complement strand
AGCCGCCAGAGGTCTTGTGGTGGCTTGACGGTGAGGCACAGCCTCACCGCACGGTAGGGCGGCAAGCCGCAGATGAGTCGCACTTTCAATTACACCCTTGCCAACAAATGTAATTTGAAACGATGCGAGCTGCATTTTCCCTTACTCACGGTTTGCTGTTAGAATAAAGGCCGACGCGCCATCAGGCGGCGCGCCGTGAAAGTTATGCAAGTCTTACTGGCAGATGAATTAGGTTTTTGTTTCGGGGTAGAACGCGCCGTCGAACTGACGGAGGACGCATTGCACGCGGGCGCGACGGTGAGGACATTGGGGCCTTTGATTCACAACTCGCAAGAGATGGAACGCCTGGCCGCCGAAGGAATAGCAGTCGTCGAAAAACCGGAGCAGGTCACGAAACAGATGGTCGCCATCATTCGGGCGCACGGTGTTACGCCGCAAGTGCAACGGGAATTGACGGAACGCGCCGCACAGGTAGTGGACGCGACTTGCCCGTTCGTCACCAAAGTACAGCGTTTGGCCGCCCGCGCCGCCGCGCAAGGCCGTCATATCGTGCTGGCCGGCAGCCCCGACCACCCTGAAATGATTGGCGTCGTCGGTTATGCGCCGGAACACACTTTTGTTGTCCGCGATGCGTCGGAAGTGGCGCATTTGCCGCGTTTACACGCGCCACTCGTGGTTTCGCAAACAACTATCAAGTTACAAACTTTTCTCGAAGTTGCCGAAGCCGTGCGCGCTAAGTCCGACATCGAACCGCAAATCGTCAACACTATTTGTTCCGCTACCCGCGACCGCCAAGACGCGGCCCGCGCGTTGGCCGGCCAGGTTGACGCTTTTTATATCATCGGAGGGCGGCACTCATCGAATAGCGTCAAACTTCTGGCAGTTTGTCAAGAACAGTGCGACAAGAGCTTTCTCATTGAAACAGCCGACGAAATCAACCCCTCGGATTTGGCGGGCAGCGGGCGCGTGGGTGTCACCGCCGGCGCATCTACACCCGATTGGTTAATTACGCAGGTTGTCGCGCGGTTGAAAACTATCGGGGCCGAAAACGACCTCGCCCCTGCACCTTAAAGGCAACAAACATAAGAAGATAAACTGTAAAAGACGCAAAAGATGCTAGCCACCGGCAACTTCTTGCGTCTTTCGCAGTCTTAAGCGGGGGAGCGAAAGTTACGCGACATAATGCGGAAGCCCGCACTTAGTCAAGGGCGCGGTTGCAGACCGAACATTCGCCCTTGACTAAGTGCGGGCTTCCGCAGCCGGGATTACCTCGCGTTACTTTTGCTCACCTACTTACGTTGAGTTTTAGCCGGCAGTTTCCCGAATGCAAGAAGAATTTATCAGCGAAAAAACTGCGGAACAGCCCATTGAAATGCCATCAGTGGCAGAAAAGAAGCGGCGTTGGGCGTTCGCCTGGACGCCGGAAAATGAGGCGCGGACGGTTTATTTCACGGTTGGCGCGGCACTTTGTTTTTTGGTGTTTCGTTATTTGCAGAGGAGCAACACGGGGATTTGCTGCGGGGATTTTGACGGCTACTACCACATTCGCTGGAGCCGTTTGCTGTGGGAAAATTTCACCGGCCTTCATCTCTTGCCGCCCAAATTTACCTGGCTGCCGCTCACCTCGCTCAACTCTAACTCTTACGTTGACCATCATTTACTGTTTCACATTCTCAACATACCGTTTACCTGGTTCGGCGATTTAACGACGGGCGCAAAGGCTTCGGCCATCATTTGGGCGACGCTCGCGGTATTTGCTTGCTTCTGGCTTATCGTGCGCTACCGCGTACCACACCCGCTCATCTGGCTGCTGGCGTTGCTGGCGTCGTCGGCCCCGTTTGTCTATCGCCTGAGCATGGCGAAAGCTCCGCCGTTGTCTATCATTTTTATGGTCGCGGGCATCTATTTGCTCTTTGAGGAAAAGTATAAGTGGCTGGCATTATTGGGCTTTCTCTACGTCTGGACTTACAGCCTGTTCCCCACCTTGCTCGCGGCGGCCTTTTTCTGGACGCTGGCGGTGGCCTGGGCCGAGGAGCGTCTGGAATGGCGTCCGCTTGCTTTTACCGGCGGCGGCGTGCTGGCGGGTTTTATCGTTAACCCCTATTTCCCCAAGAATTTCACGCTCTTTTTCGAGCATCTGGCGATGAAAACGGGCGGCTTTGCGGTGGCGGTGGGCACGGAATGGTACCCATATGATTCATGGGAATTGCTGATGAACAGCTTCGTCGCGTTGCTGGCGATGTTCGTGGGCTATGTGGCGTTTGACTGGCACGACCGCAAACAGGCCATGCGTCCGCTATTTTTTCTGCTTTTTTCCACGTTGCTGTTGGTTGCCAGCTTACGCTCACGCCGTTTCGTCGAATACTGGCCGCCGTTTGCGGTCTTGTTCGCGGCCTTTTCATTACAGCCTTTGCTGGCCGGCCTGGGCGGGATTCTAGGGCGTCTGCCAGACGACGTGATGGACGAACTGCAAGTCTTTTTCGACCGGCCCAGCGTCGAAGCCGAACGCCGCCGCACCGATTGGCTCAATGAAGCCGAGTTTGCAGTAGTCGGCGCAGCGTTAGGAATGCTGCTCTACTATGTCATTTACCAGGGCAAGGCCGGAGTCGGTGGCGGGCATCTTTTTGCCGTGTTAACCATAAAAACTGTTGCAGTGGGACTTGTGTTGGTCGCAGGGATTATCGGCTACACCCTCTGGCGGCGTTGGGAAAGCGCGGGCGCATTCTTACCGCTTTTGTTAACGGTTGTTTTGTGCATAAATCTTACGGAAATGGCGGGTTCCATTGCCGGTGACCAGGGGCGCGATTATTACAAAGCCGGCGCGGAATGGATGCGGCAAAATATTCCGGCGGGCGAGCGCGTTTTTAACACCGATTGGGATGATTTCCCGCGCCTGTTTTTCTACGACCCGCAACACAACTACGTTTCCGGCCTTGACCCGACCTATCTTTACACGCAAAACCCGGAGCTATCCAAGCTTTACGAAAACATCACGCTCGGTAAAGAAAACGACCCCGGCCCAGCCATCCGCGACAAATTCGGAGCGCGTTATGTTTTTACTGACAACCAGAAAATCCACGACAACTTTCTCTACCAGGCCCTGAGCAGCGGCTGGTACGATACAGCATACAAAGACGACGACTGCACCATCCTCAAAATGCGCGACCAACAAGGCGACCCGCCCGAAGAACTCCGCGCGCCGGATAACGAAAAGGAAGAAGATGGAGAGAAGGAGTGACACAGTGACGCAGTGAATACGCTGTGTATCTTGTGGCTTTATCAATTATCAATTATTTCGGCTACCTAACAAGTGATAATTGATAGTTGATAAGTGATAATGACGCTCCGCGTAGGGCCGGTTTGATGAGTCCGTTAAGATGGAATCTGCGTTAGCTTTTAACCTTTTCTCAACAAGGCTTTACGCACTTTCAGGTAAACCGGGCCGCCGATACTTTTGGCGGCTTTTTTGGCGTTCCAGAGCAGGGCTTGTTGCATAGCGGGCAGAAACTTTCCGGCGGCGAGGGCGGCGGCGGTGCGCGGCGGCGTGGCGCGTTGGACGGCGTAACGCCCGATGACCTGGCAACCGTCAACCGTTTCGGTTTTGGCGGTTGGTTCAGAATTGAATAATGTTTTTATGCCCGCTTGGGCGGCGGCGCGGGCCACCTCGCGGGAGTAAAACCCGCCCGGCACAGAGGCTGTGGTGACGTTTGCGCCTAGAATATCGGACAATTTCGCCAGACTGTCGCGCCATTCGCGGAGCATCTCGGCATAACTCAAATATGAAAAACGAGCGGGATGCGAACAGGAATGACTGCCGATAACATGGCCTTGGGCGTGCAATTCGCGTAGCTGCGCGGCGTTGAGAAAAGCTGCGTCGCCGAGGTAATCCGTCGTCATAAAAAACCAACCGCGCCAATTTTTCGCCGCCAACGCGGGCGCAATCGTGGTGCGCGCGCTCACGCCGCCATCGTCGAAAGTTATACACCAGGCATCATTTACACTCACTCCGGGCACGGGCAAATCAGCGGCCAGCGCGTCCAGATGCGCGGCAAAATGCGCCTCGTCCAGTTTGTACAGCGCGGCGTCGGCGTCGGGGAAACCGCTCGCCTGATGGCGGCCCGGCGCGGTTACGTCGTGATACATGAGAACTCTAGCCATAAATCCGGGTTCGCAGACATCTTGTCTGCATCGCGCAGACAAGCGCAAACGACGGTGACAAAGGCGGCTTTTTATTTTTTGCAAACCTCTGCGGCGACGGGTTGCAGACAAGATGTCTGCGAACCCAGAGCTTGAGCTAACGCCAGGCCTAGCGCGGCCCAATCGTATTGGCGCGTGACTAATGCGCGGGCGGCGCGGGCCATATTTCCCTTGTGTTCAGGGTTGTCGCACAAGGCAAACAAGGCGCGGGCCATTGCGTCGGCATCATCGGCGATGGCGATGTCGTGGCCGTCGGTAACGCTCAAGCCTTCCGCGCCGAGCGTGGTTGAGACAACGGGGACGCCCGCCGCCATCGCTTCGAGAATTTTCAGACGCGAACCGCTGCCCACGCGCAAGGGCACGATTTGCGCGACGGCTTCGGCGTAAAAGGGCCGCACGTCGGGGACGGTTCCGGTTACTTCCACGCCCGCTAATTCTTGTAAAGCCACTACTTCCGGCGCGGGCTTGCGCCCGACGATGGTGAATTTGAGCTCACTCCGTTGGGCGTGAATGGCGGGCCAATCCTCGCGGGCAAATTGCGTCACCGCGTCAATATTGGCGTGGTAATCCATCGAACCAACGTACAAAAGGCGAAAGGCTGAAGAATGAAGGCGAAAGGGCGAATCAGTGCCACGCCACAGTTTGTGCGCATGGGCGAGTTTGGCGTCGGTGTAATAATCCACGTCCACGCCGTTTTCGATGACGGAAACGCGAGCCGTCGGCGCGATTTCGCGTAACTGTTGGGCGTCGCGTTCGCTGCAAGCGATGTGCGCGTCGTAATTTTCCAGCGTCCAGCGTTCAAAAGCGGCGATGCGTCGGGCCGTCAGATTGGCGTAAAAACGGCGCGACCAGGGGGCTTTTTCGGCGTAACGCAACATCAGTTCCGAGTCAATATTGTGCCAATCGCAGACCGCCAAAGGGCGATGCTTGGCGGCGCGAATGACGGGCAGATAATCGCCCAAAGTGGAGGTTTCCACCTGCACTACATCAAACGGTTTTTCGTCCAGCAGTTGCGCCAGGGCCGCTTTCATCTTGTCGGTGGTGTAGTTTAGTACCGTGACAGGTTTGCTGCCAAGCGCACCGCGCAAGAGTTTGGCGGGCGTGTAACCGGAGTTGCGTTCAATCAATTCCACCCGTTCGCTCCAACTTTCGGGCGGCGGCGGCAACTCGTTCATCTCCGCTGCGCTAACGTGTTTATGGTCGTCAGAAAAAGACAGGCAAGTCACTTCCGCCGCCTGCGACAACGCGCGCGCCAGATGATAATTCCGTAACATCAAACCCGTCTGCGGCGGCCAACAGACGCGCGGCATGAGAAAGAGTACACGCATATTGGGGGTTGGGGGTTGGGGGTTGGGGATTGGGGAAAGAGGAGAACGCAGCGCGTATTCTTTCTAACCCCTAATCCCTAACCCCCAATCCCCGTCACTTTGGGGGTTGGGGATTGGGGAAGAACGCAGCGCGTATTCTTTCTAACCCCTAATCCCTAATCCCTAACCCCCGTCACTGTTTTTCGTAGGGGCCGATGTCGCTGCGGGCACCGGCGGGGCGTTTACGGCCCAAAATATCGGTGGCGGGGGAAAGCGCGGCGGGCATGACATCGAGGGCCGGGCTGCGCGGTTGCAGTTCGTAGTTGCCGTTATTCGGGTCAACAAATTGCGGGTCGAGAAAACGACTGTTTTTGTCGGCTTTCAGGAAAGCGGCCCACTGCCCCTTGTTGATTTGGTCAGCGACGAAGATGCGCCCATTGGGTGTGCCGTCGCCGATTTCCATGACCCGTTCCAGCCGGCGCGGAACGTAGTAGATATTATAACCGGAATCAGCGGCCAGGTAAGCATTTTCTGTAAGAACAAAGAGCGTGCCGTCGTTTTCGGGGCTGTAAAAGATATTGCCTTGAAAAGTGAAGGGCGTTTTGCCGGTCTTGGGCATCACATCCGCGCCGAGTGTCGCCATATAGCTGTGGCCGGGGCCGCCGCGAAAAAGGTTGTTGCGAATGTAATAAGGCCCGCCGCCGGGCAAGGCGAGAACTGTGTGTGGGCTGACTGCGCTGGCGATGACGCTATTTTCCAGTGCGCTGTTCGTCCCCCAAAGCTTGATGCCGTTGCGTCCAAAATCGAGGACTTCACATTGGCGCACGGTCACGTTGTCGGCCTTGAGGTCAATACCGTCGCCCGGATGACCCACGACTTTGGCTTTTTCGACGTAGATGCGGTTGCCTTGTTCGACGGCGATTCCGTCAATCGCGGTTTCATTGCCGCCAACCGACCCATTGAGCGTGACATTGCGAATCGTGACATCGGAAACCGCGCCGGGGCCGAAATCCATGCCCGCGTAAGTGTATTCCGAGGCCGTCACGTTTTCGATGTAAATACCCGCGCGGATTAGCTTTTTGTCGCCGGCGGCGGCGAATTTTATGGCTGTGCCAACCTTGCTGAGTTGGATGTCGCGCAAGGTGATGTCATCGGTTTTCTCCCAACCGACGATGCCGAAGCCTTCCGGGTAATTACGAATGGCCAGGTTTTGCAAGATGACATGGGCCACCGCGCCGTGCATCTCGACACCATATTTCCAGTTTAGTCCGGTGCCATCAAGGACGGCCTTTTCGCCCGGATAACCGGCAATTGCAAGGGGCCGATTGGCTGCGCCGGAAACGCGGATGTCGAGTCCTTCGCGGTACTGTCCAGCGCGTAAATAGAGCGTTTGCCCGGCTTTGAGGCGTTCAATTGATTTCTGCACGGTGCGCCAGGGCGAATTGATGCGGCCCGAAGCAGTGTCGCTGCCGCGTGGACTGACATAATAAACATCCGTTTGCAAAGGTGTTGGCCCGGCGGCGGGCGGTTTATATTGCTGCCACCAGGCGGTTGCGGGCGAATTTATTTCAGCGTCGCTTTCGGGTCGTATCGCCGCTGCTTCTGCCGGACGGTTGCGCCAATAGCGATAACCAAAGAGGCCCGCCCCCGCGAGGCCCGCGAGTAAAACCAAAACGCCCGCCAAGAGAAAAAACTTGCGCCGTTTGTCGTTTGCGGCGCGGTTCATTTCCTGCCAGCCGACCTGTTGAATAACCGGAGTTTGCATCGTTATACCTCAGCCAATAATAGATAAACTTCAAATACTCGCCTGGTACCAACTTCCAGCCGATACTTTCCGACCACCAACGCCAGGGCGGGGGCGTTTCCCGGCCCGGAGGCGGTGAGTCTATGCCCAAAACCAGGCCGCTATTGGCGAAAACCTGGCGCACCGTCCACCAGGAACGGCGTGTATGATAAGCCGAAGTAACGAAAAGAAGCGAGTGCAAACCATGATTGCGCGCGTAGTCCAGGGCTGCTTCAGCTTCACCGCGAGTATTGTAACTGCCTTGATACACCACGATTATTTTATCTGCCGGAACGCCCTGGCTGCGTAAAACATCAACTGCGCGTTCGGTGAAAGTAGGGTTGCGCTGGCGACGCACGTCCCAGCCCGCGCTCTGAAAATCGTAAGTGACAATAATCAAGGGCGCACGGCCTTCGCGCCATAATTGCGCGGCCCAATCCATCCGCTCAAGGTAGGTTGCCGAACCCGAAAAAACCACCAACGCATCAGCGCGGGCCAACGGGACGCGAACAATCAAGCCGTAGGGCAACACTAAAAGCACCAACACCGACAATAAACCATAAACCAAAACGCGCCGCCAATGACGCATCATGGCAGACAGATTTAACGAAGTAACAATGGTTAGCATTGGCCTTAGCACGGAATTAAGTGACACTGCACAAGCGCGGTGAACAATTCACGGGTGAACGGGTTGACCAGCAGGCGCAAGTTTCTCACCGGCACGAGTTCCAGTTTGACGCAACGGAAATCGCTATCCCTGACTATTTGCTCAAAGCGGCGTATGCTCATTTGGTTCAAGCCGCCGGAGACTTCGCCAAAACTGGTGGCCCCGTCGTGGATAAAATCAGACCGCCAGCGCAAAAGCGCCTTTTCCGTAAATAACAGGTGCGCCCAGGGAAAGACGGAAAAGAGATGTCCACCCAGCGGATGATACCAGGTCGGGCCAAACGAGATAAATGCGCAGCCATCATCTTTGAGCAATCCGCGCATCTGGCGCAAAATATCCTGCGGGTCGGTGAAGTGCTCAAAGGCGTCCAGCGAGAAAATGACGTCGGCCTTTTCTTGCGTCCTCTCCGTGAAAACGCAACGCTCCGCTAAACCTGCCTCCTGCGCGTGGCGTCGGGCCGCTTCCAGATGTTTCGGTTGAATTTCCAGACCGATGACGCGCCGCGCGCCCTGGTGCGCCATTTCCACCAACTGCTCACCGCGCCCGCAGCCAAAGTCAATCACAGTTTTGCCGCGCACTTGCGCCCAAATATCCGTGCCGAATAACGTCTCTAACTTACTTTCGGAATAACCCCGGTTGCGCATTTCGCTACTGGTGCGTTGTTCCGAACTAAAGAGCCGCAGCAAACGATAACCGATGCTCCCGCCAATAATGCCCATATTATACGCTTTCCAGTTAGTAAGTTCTGAGTTCAAACTTTAGTTTGCCTCTGGCTGTTAGCACAAACTAAAGTTTGAACTCAGAACATTAATGCCTACTTTCTAAGTGAAAAGGGTATTAGTAGTTCTCAGTTTAGGTTTTTAGTTTTAGACGTGCGACACCTGGCTCAAGATTGTTGTTTAGCCCATTTAATCATTTCTTTGCGCGGCCACACTATAAGATACTCCTGGGGGCGATATTTACCCTCTTCGTAGAGTTTTATACGCGATTTGGATTTAGCCAAAGCGTTTCCCGAATGGTCTGCGCCTATATGAAACATTTGCGCCCCGCCTTCTAACTGAACTCTTTGCAGATACATCAATCTGGGGCTGACCTCAGCCAATTGCGGGTCGTAAAACCAGCTTGCGCCAAACATCCCTTTAATCGCTGGATTGCGTTCCAGCATTTCGGCCACCATCAAATAGGCTCTATGCCAACCGTCTTCGTTAAAATCTTCCAAATCAGGCGAATCCGTATGGCTTTGATAAAAGCCGCGCCGTCCACCGGACGAAACAATCAGTTTCAGGAAGCGGAGCGTTTGTCCCAAACCTTTGTCGAGCATCGGTTTCAGCTCAAAACCCGAATAAACTTCGACTACCTGGGCGGCTGCCGGAAACATCTGTTGTCTGGCTAAGGCCAAGTCTTTCCAGTATTTGTCTTCGGGAACATCCGTCCAACCTGCTTCACGCTGCGCTCGCGCCAGCATCTTTTCACTCTTGCGCCTGAAATCGCCCTGCACTGAGAGCGGATATTTGTCTGAGAATATCTCCTCCCAGTTGCGGGACAGGCACTCTAAAACAATGAATTTACGGCATATTTCCGCTTGTTCCGGGCCTTTGTCACGGCTTATTTTGGCGAACAGCGCGGCCCAATCGGTAAGTTGGTAGGGCAGCACCCGGTCAAATTTCTCGTGGGCGAGCGCATTGAGCCTTTCTTCCAACTTATACTCAGCGATGCGCGCTTGACAAGCATTTCTCAGGCGTTCCACTGAATCTAGCACGTCGGTTTTCTGCATTTCCTTAATCTCCAAAGTTAGCGTCTGGGTAAAAAAGACGATAAGCCGGAAAGCCAGCCTTCAAACTCAATCGGCGAAAGGGTGGAGCTATCCAAAAAGCGCGGTAATAACAAAGGGTCGGAATCCGCGTGGGCGAGTCCCAAATCGCAGGTTGTCGCGGAAATAACGCCAGCCTCGCGTAGCCAGGGCAAGCCGGCAGCGTGATAGACGCCGCTTGGGTAGCACAAATGGTTGGCCTCCTGACCGGTTAATTTCTTGATATAGCGGCGGTTGTCGTGGACTTCCTGTTGCAGCAAGGCTTTCTCTTGCGGGACGCGGTGGCGATGCGAATGGAGTTGAATATCTACGCCGTGGGCGGCAATCTCCCGCACCTCAGCGTCAGTCATACGGTGTAAAAGTTTGCGTTCGCACAACTCATCGTAATCTACGCCCACCTCGCGCGCCAGTTCGCCGGCCAGCGCATCCTTTTCTTCACCGGACAGTCTTTGCTCACTGACATGGGTTTGGAGAGCTTGCCAGACTGTTGCGCGTCCGCTTTCCGTAGCCAGATTGACGCTTTCCGCGCTGCCTGTGAACGGTTGCAGATTGATTTCCCGGGAGCGTCCGCGCCAAAGCAGGTAAGAGCAGATAGGGTCAAACACAGGCCGGTTGTAATGAACGTAATAGGTTGTCAGATAAACTGTTGCGGGTAGTTGCGCGTCTTG
>JAYVJN010000223.1:0-4695 GCA_043769325.1 Acidobacteriota bacterium | reverse complement strand
AGCCGCCAGAGGTCTTGTGGTGGCTTGACGGTGAGGCACAGCCTCACCGCACGGTAGGGCGGCAAGCCGCAGATGAGTCGCACTTTCAATTACACCCTTTAGCTTTGCGCCTGACTTTGCGCTATCCGCTTAATTCCGCATTCTGTTATCATGGTCGCGCATGACTAACTACATTGCACTGCTGCGAGGCATCAATATCGGCGGGCATCGCGTCAAGATGGAACATCTGCGGAAACTGTTTCAAGAGGCGGGAGTGGCCCAGGTACGCAGCTACATACAGACCGGCAATATCTTCTTTGCAACTGATGAAACTGACCGCGCGGCTTTGACAGAGCGAATTGAGCAACATTTATGCGCCGCTTTGGGCTACGACGTCCCTGTCTTCTTGCGCACTAACGCGGAGCTTGAGGAAGCCTTACAACTAAACCCGTTCCAAGGTTTTACGGCAACGGAAGACACTCGCTTTCTCATCACTTTTATCCCGCAGCCGTTATCTGACGACCTCAAATTCCCCTTCGTCCCGCCCAAAAACGATTACGAAATACTCCACGCCACCGCCGGCGAAGTGTTCAGCCTCTTGCGCTTGGTTGACGGACGGCCCAGCAATCCCGCGCTGTTTATCGAAAAGGCCGGTAAAATGAAAACGACCTCGCGCTTTTACGCCACCGCCGGCAAGATTCTCCAAGCCGCGCAAGAAGCAAATCTGTAACATTTCGCTAGGTTCCTGGACTATACACTTCAAGAAAAAGAATTAGCCACAGAGGGCACCGAGAGGCACAGAGAAAAACCGTAACCTTCTGACTCGGCTTAACCTCTGTGAACGCTGTGTTCTCTGTGGCGAAAATTCTTTTTCTTGAAAGATATAGCTCCAAGCAATACGCGCCCGCCCGCGCCACATCCAAGAGCGGCGTTACGGTTAGCCGCAACGCCGCTTTGCGCTCTCGGCGGGGAAAAGCTATCATGTCGCATCCCCGAAATTTCTCTGTGAGGAGCTTACAATTATGACTTTACGCCGTTTTCTGTTGGTCTTGTCGCTATTTATTTTATGCGCGCCCGCGTGGTATGCGCAATCGCGCACCCGTCGCCAAACGTCCACGCAAACCGTCAACGCGACGGATTTGGACAAAGGTTTGCGGCAATTGCTGGACGGCAGTTACACCAAAGCGGTGCGGGAATTAGGCCGTGAGAACGGCTTTTTGCAGAACCTGCGCGTGAAAATTCCGGTGCCGAAATCGCTGCGGCCCATCGAAAAGACGGCGCGCGCTTTGGGACGCGGCAAGGTGGCGGATGATTTTATTACGGCTATGAATCGCGCCGCCGAACGGGCCGTGCCGGAAGCCTTGAGCATCCTCGCCGATTCGTTAAAACAGATGACTTTCGACGACGCCCGCAACATCATCTCCGGTCAACAAGACGCCGCCACGCAATTCTTTCGCCGCACCGGTGAGGAAAAACTGCGCGACAAATTTCGCCCCGTTGTCGAAAAATTCACGCAGGAAACCGGCGTCACCGCGCAGTACAAAAAATTGCTCACCAAGGCCGGCCCCTTGGCGCGTCTCGGCGGGCAAGAGGCCAACGACCTTGACGGCTACGTCACACAAAAAGCCCTCGACGGACTTTTTTTGCTCATGGCCGACGAAGAAAAACGCATCCGCGAAAACCCCGTCGCCCGCACTACCGACTTGCTCAAAATCATCTTTGGCCGGCGGTAAACCGAGTTAAGCAGATAAGCAGAAGTAACACGGCACAATGCAGAAGCCCGCACGGAGTAAGGGCGTCCGTCCAGCCCCGCCCCGCTCCGCCCTTGACTAAGTACGGCTTCCGCAGTCGGGATTACACCGCAAAACTTATGCTCACCTGCTTAGTGCGAATCAATGGCACGCCACTGTTCCCTGTCAACTATTCCTTGTCCACTATTTTTGTAGAAAACCAGTGGACAAGGAATAGTTGACAGGGAACAGTTACAGGCTCCGCGTTGCGTGGTTTCAACCTTTGATTTGCATAGTTGGTAGGTCTTGTTTCAAAGAGCTTTCCAGCAAATCGCCAACTCCAATGACGCCGGCCCACTCGCGCAGATAGGCAAAGTCCAGGTCTGCGCGACGCACGCGCAAAACTCCGGCCACATCGCTTAATTGTCGCGCCGAAACGCCGCCGCCTTGGCGATACCAATCCAGTTTTGCCAGAATAGTGTCTTCAGGGGTGGAGAGGTAAAGCGGTTGTTGGTTTTCGGTGAGGAGAAGCAAATTGCGGCGAGATAGTTGTTGCCGGCTATAAGCGTCTCTTTTAACTGGATAGACATCAACTTTGAAGATGGCTTCACTGTGAATGGCGTTGAACATTCGGCGCCGAGAGATAGCGTTGCGGATGTCGTTATAACTGACTATAAATTCGTTTTGTAAAACTTCAAAAAGCGGGCGGGCGTGGCGCATCTCTAAATCGGCGACAAAATCCACATCATTGGTAAGACGCGGTTCGCCATACGTTGAACTGGCAATTGAACCGCCGACAAAGTAAGCAACCTCCAGCGTGTCAAATACTCTGGCGACCTGCAACATGATTTCTTCAGCCGTTGGCAGCATTGGTTTTAATAACCCTCCTTCTCCGGGTCCCAGCCAAAAAAGCGGAGCATATCAGCGCGCGGCAATAAACGCGCCGCCAGACGTTTATGCAACTCCGCAGCGTCTGCCTTCGGGTATCTCGCCCGCAAATCGGCCATCATCAGGCTGCGCTGTGAGGCAATAAGATTCGACAATTGCTCGACACGCTTGGGCAAAGGCGCGCGTCGGAGTGCCGTCAGCCATATCTGTTCAGCTTCCGGCGTAGTGTCCTGGCGCGGGTTAATGATTTCGCTCATATCTCATTAGACATTATCTGAAATAAGAAATTATGTTTGGGTGGTCAACGGAAACACACCGTCATGGGCTGGCTTATCAGTTATCAACTATCAGTTATCACTTATTATGTCGCCGTAACAGGTGATAACTGATAGGTGATAACTGATAACACGCTCCGCGCCACACGACGAACGGCAAGCAAACCAAGTCCCTGACAAACCAGGTTATTTCAAATAATGTCTATTATATTTGCGTCAATTGGTTGGCGATAACGATTTTCTGAATCTCCGATGTGCCTTCGTAAATCCGCAAGGCGCGCACATCGCGGTAAAGGCGTTCGACGATGTGGCCGCGCCGCAAGCCTTGTCCTCCGTGAATTTGCAGCGCGTCGTCAATGATGCGTTGGGCCGCTTCGGTGGCGAAGAGCTTGGCTTCGCTGGCTTCGCGGGTGACTTTTTCCGCGCCGGAATCCTTGAGGTGCGCGGCGCGATAGACCATCAAACGGGCCGCGTTCAGATTCATAGACATTTCCGCGAGTTTGGCTTGAATAAGTTGGTGTTCAATGAGCGGTTTGCCGAATTGTTGGCGCGTTTTGGCGTAGCTTAACGCTTCGTCAAAGGCCCGCCGCGCCATGCCGCAAGCCGCCGCCCCAACAGAAGCGCGGAATGTGTCCAGCGTTTGCATGGCGAGTTTGAAACCGTCGCCTTCCGCGCCAATGATGTTTTCGGCAGGGACGCGGCAATTTTCAAACGCGACTTCGCCAATCGGGTGCGGGGCCAGCATTTCGTAAGTTTCCGTGACGCGGCAGCCGGGCATATTCGCCCCGACAACAAAGGCTGAAAGCTCGCTGCGTCCGTCAGGGCGCGTGCCGGTGCGGGCGAAAACAGTGTAGAAATCCGCGAGTCCGGCGTTGGAAATAAAGCGTTTGCGCCCGTTTATCAAATAAGCTTCGCCGTCGCGTTGGGCCGTCGTTTGCAGATTCGCCACGTCCGAACCGGCTTCGGCTTCGGTCAAGGCGAAAGCCGCAATCGCCTTGCCTTTGGTGGCGCGTTCCAGCCAGTAATCGCGCAGATGTTCCGGCGCGGCGCGGTTAATCGCGTTCGTCCCCAAGCCTTGCATAACGAACGCCAAATCCGCCAATGGCGAGGAGTACGCCAGAATGTCGCGCATCAGACACAGCACGCGCGCTTCCAACACACGTTCCGGCGCGGCGACGGAGTAGCGAAAGAAATCAGCCCGCGCCAACCAGTCAAAGACGGCGCGAAAATCGGCGGCGGTATCCGCAGTTTCCGCTTCGTAAGCCTTGAGTTCCCGGGCCGTGTATTGCGCCATCTGCGCGGCAAAATTGCGTTGCTCGTTCGTAAAAAACGGCGTTTCATCAAAAAATAAGTCAAACATATAGCAGTAGTTAGTAGTTAGTAACGCGAATAAAATAACCATACCCAGCAATCATCTTGCAGAAACACGCACGAAGTAAGTGTGTGATGTTTGACGCCCTTACTTCGTGCGGGCTTCCGCAATGTGGGTAAACTTATTTCTGGCGTGTTACTTAGCAGTCAGTAGCCGGTGGCAATTATAGCGCAGAGCGAAAGAAACCACGAAATGCGCGATGAAACTGCCGTAAAAGAAAAATATCTGCGGAACGTGCGGAACACACAGAAACTTTCCGCGTGTTCCGCGCTTTCCGCAGATTTGTTGCAATCTTGGTTATTCGGTGCGTTTTTTGAACGAAGCGAGCAGGGCTACGATGTCGTCAATGGAGCGGCGGCGCGGGCCTGAATCGCCTGGGTAGTTGTTGACCAGAATGGAAAAGACGAAGCGTTCGCCGGCGGCGCTGCTGACGTAACCCGAAAGCGTGGCG
>JAYVJN010000222.1:0-5592 GCA_043769325.1 Acidobacteriota bacterium | reverse complement strand
GGACGCGAACCGGATTTGCTCTTCATCAAAAACGAAAACCTGGCGCGGCTCAACCCCAAATATCTGGACGGCCCGGCAGATTTGGTGGTCGAAGTCATCAGCCCCGAAAGCCGCGCCCGTGACCGGGGCGAGAAATTTTACGAATACGAGCAAGCGAGTGTGCCGGAGTATTGGATTTTAGACCAAGCCCGCAAGAAAGCGGAGTTTTACGTTCGCGGCGCGGACGGCTTCTACGAATTGGCAAACGCAGATAAAGACGGCATTTACCGTAGCGCGGCGGTATCCGGTTTCTGGCTGAAAACAGATTGGTTGTGGCAAGAACCCGCGCCAAACCTGATTGATATATTGATTGAATGGGGCATGATTTAGGCGCAAATTTATGAGTTACGCAACAAACGGCAACTTTGACCTTTTGGTCGAGCAAATTACGGACGCGATTGTGGCGCGGCTAAACGGCGAGGCAGAGGAGCAAGCGGCTTATTGCGGTTGCACAAGCGAGTGTTTTCACCGTTGCCCCGAACGCATGAGCCGCATTGTGGACGCGGGCGCGGCGCGGATTGGCGCAACGCTGGGAGAAGCGGCGACGGCCCGCGATTGGGCCGGTTTCGTTGACCACACGCTCTTGAAGCCGGAAGCCACCGAGCAAGACATCGCGCGTCTGTGCGAAGAGGCGCGGCAGTATGGTTTTGCGTCGGTGTGCGTGAATCCGGCGTGGGTGCGTTCGGCGGCGTGCAATTTGCGCGGCAGCAACGTGCTGACTTGCACCGTGATTGGTTTCCCTTTGGGCGCAAATCTCGCCGATGTCAAGGCTTACGAAGCGCGGCGGGCCATCATGGACGGGGCGCAAGAAGTGGATATGGTGATTAACATCGGCGCGTTGAAATCGGGCGACGATTGCGCCGTAGAAAGCGACATCCGCGCCGTAGCCGAAGCCGCGCACGAGTATAACGTGCTGCTCAAAGTGATTATCGAAACCGCGCTTTTGACCGACGAGGAAAAGGTGCGCGCCTGTCTCGCGGCAAAGCGGGCCGGCGCGGATTTCGTCAAAACCTCGACGGGCTTTGCCAAAGGCGGCGCGACGGTGGCAGATGTGGCCTTAATGCGCCAGACGGTGGGCGCGGGGTTGGGCGTCAAAGCATCGGGCGGCGTCAAGGGCTTGAGCGACGCCCGCGCTATGCTCCAGGCCGGCGCAACCCGCATCGGGGCCAGCGTCGGCGTCAAAATCGCGCAAGAGGCTTCGGGCGTAACCTCATCCGTTATTGCTGCGCCAGCGGCTTATTGATCCGACGTTTGGAGAAAGGCGGCAAAATTATGTTACAAACAGTTGAAGGAACTTATCAAAACGGGCGCGTCGAATTGCTCGAAACGCTGCCCGAAGTGCTACGGGCGCGTGTCATCGTTACGTTTCTTGAGGTGGAAAATGGAGCGGCAACAACCAACGGAAACGACGGCGAAGAAACACCGTTACAAACGATTTTCGACGTGGCCCACGACTTAGTTGGTTCTATTAAATCCGGCTTACCGTCAGACCTGTCCACCAATAAAAAATATATGGAAGGGCTTGGGCGTGATTAAACCGGTAATTGCCGACACCGGCGTCATAGTTTCATTGGTTTCTGAAAAGGACGAATGGCACGAGTGGGCTAAACAGCAAGCGGCAAGATTGCCAACGCCTTATTTGACTTGCGAGGCTGTTGTCACCGAAGCGTGCCACTTGGTTCGTGGCGTGCCAAATGGCAAGCAAAAAGTGCTGGGGTTGCTTGCCATTGGAGCTTTGCAACTAGATTTTTCGCTGAAGGCAGAAGTATTAGCAGTGGCCGCCTTGATGCAGAAATACGCCGACGTGCCAATGGATTTGGCTGATGCCTGTCTGGTGCGGATGAGCGAATTGGTCAAAGATTCGGTGGTCTTTACGCTTGACACCGACTTTTGGGTTTACCGCAAGCATGGTAAAGAGCAAATACCCTTGATTATTCCCGATAAAGTGGCTTAGTTCCTTTCGCCAAAACACGAAGAATAGACAGGATTGACATGATTTCGCAGGATTTACAGGAGACCGTCTTAGTAAATCCTGATGAATCCTGTCTATTTTTTTATCTCCAGGGTAATAGCGACAACAGGCGACTGACCACTGATTTCTCCGCGCCGGGCGGCGGGGTTTCTTTGTATTTGGCGGGGGCGTCGAAAAGCGCGGTTTCGAGTTCGGTTTCAGAAAACTCCGCGACCTCCCAATTTGTTATTGAGGCACGGCCTTTGTCGTCGTAAGTTTTAATGGTTTCGCGTACCGGAAAACCAAGCCGCGCCGTGCCATTTTGCTGGCGCGTGAATTGGTAGCGTTGTTGGCGATAACGGTCTAAACAGCTTGAATCAGAGTAGTTTGCCCCGCGTTGATGCGTGCCGGAGAGGTTGGGCGAACAGGCGAAACCGTAGAGCAAATCTATGTACCAGCCGTCGGTTTCCTGGCGCAGCGGCGTTTGCCGGCAAGCGGGCGCGGCGTCCCAGAGGCGCGTGGCGCGGATGTGGCGGGCCGTGTAGCCATACATTTCGCGCCGTTCGCCGGTGTCAATCAGCGTGAAGGTTTCGTTCAGCACGCCGCCGGACTTCTTCTGCTCATCGAGCGGCGAAGGCCAGAGCGGGTTTTCGGGCAGCAACGAGAGCAAGTCGGGGCTTTCGTAAGCCGAACGCCAAAAAGCCCGCTCTTTTTCGTCGAGCCAGACATAAAGATTGCGGTCACATTGAAAGATAATCGCGCCCAATGGTTTGCGTTTGCCGCTTTCCAGCCGCGCCAGGTCGTTACGTTGGCGCGCGCCCTTGAAATAGAGCAGGGTTTCATTAACGGTTTTGCCATCCGTTACGCTCCGCAGACGGATTTTGAGGTCGGCGCGGATATTCACCGCAAAACACACCAAAACCAACGCCAGGCCCAACGGCCTCAGCCAAAATCGTTTCATAACGCCAGAAAAGAATACGGCGAAAGAATCTTCCATCCTTTCGCCTTCATCCTTCATCCTTTATTTGAGTGGCCTTCGTAGAGCTTTCGGTAACAGGCTTTCCAGACGGTCGGAACCGCCGATGCGGATGAGCAAACGCAAGGGGCGCATCCACCAACGAGGCTTGGCCGTTTCTGGTTTGGGCGCGAGCGCATTCACGCTTTCCGGCTTGGCGGAGGAGAGCCAATCCGCGCCGTCAGCCGTTTTTCGTTTCTCCGGCGCGGGCGTGTTAAAGAGTTCGGGCACGTCATACTCAGCCTCGCGCATGACCCACAAGTTCCAGTGTCCGCCGCCCGGCACGATGGGTTCGCGGGATTCCCATTCGTAGTAATCGCCGTCCATCGAAAAGGCTATCTTGTTGTCTTCAACGATGGCGTCTTTCTTAAAATCGTGGCCGTCGCGCGGAATCAACGAGAAAATAAAACGCCCTTTGCCGGTGACATAAAACCAGACCAATGCGCCTTCGCAATCGCGTTTGACGTTTTGCCCGGTCACTTCCGTGCCGTTAATGAAGAGGCGAAAGTCTTTAACGGCCAGTTCCACTTTGTCCAGCGTGAAATCTCGCGGCGGCGCGGCGGGGCGTTCAATAAGGCGAGCGCGGTCAAATGAGAGTTTCACCACGTCCACGATTTTGATGCCCAATTGTGTGTTGACCAATAAATCCAGGGCGAAGGCGTCGCCATCGTCTAAAATCTGCGCCTCGGTAGCGGGCAGCGTCGGGATGTTGAGTCCGAGACGGGCGCGGGGCGCGTTAGGCGTCTGCCGTTTGCGTAAGAGTTCTTCAAAGTCTGCGCTCAAGGGTCGCACCGAAACCTCAAACTGCTTAGTGCCGGCCAAAGGCTTGACGACTAAATCGTAACCGAAAACAAACGCGCCGGCTTTGTCCACCAACACGCGATGCACCACATTGTTTTCGTCCAGGAAATACTGCGGCGTGAAGACCATCGGCCAACCGACGCTGCGCGAAACGGGCGACACCTCACGCGCTTCGGCCTTGAACGAGACAAAACCCGCCTGATTCAATTCAACTAACGAGGGCCGGCTACGCGCCTCCTGCGCCGGCGCGACGAAACCAAAACCGCCCAACGCCAAACACAAAGCCGCCAGCCGCCAGGCGATGCGCGGCAACCAACCTTGAGCTTTGAACCGTGAACTTTGAACTTCCATTACTTCTCTTGCGTGTCGCTCTTAATAACCCGCATTTCAACTTTGCTCGGCGGTTGAAAACCAGCCAGCGATTGCGTTTCGGACGCGGCGGGCAGAGCTTTGACATTACGCAACGAGCGCGGCGCATCTTTACGGGCCATTTGCGGCACGTTGACGTAAACCGTGCGCGTCACCACGCGCTCAATCGTCTGCGGCGGCGCGGGGACTTCCACTTTTTGCGTGATAAAGACTTTTTCCGGCGACGGCTGCACCACAACGGGCGGGGCCGTCGAATTGATAACAATGGGCGCGCCTGGCAACTGCGTCGCCGCGCGCATCGCCCACACACCGCCGACGGCCAGCAACAGCGTGGCGGCAAGCGCGGCGGGCAGTGGCACCGGAATCGAAGCGGCCAACAGACGACGCCACCAGGCAACGGCGGGCGCGGTTTCCGGCGTAACTTCCAGAGTGCGTAACTGTTGGCGCAGTTTGCTTTGATAGCCTTCCCAGTAAATCTCCGGCGGCGCGACGGCGCGGCTGGCGCGGTCAAACGCGCTCAGAGTCGCTTGTACCGAGTGATATTCGTCGCGGCAGTCGTCGCAATTCTGCAACTCCGCCAGCAACGCAAACTTATCCGGCCCCGCCAATTCGTTGACGGCTAAATCCAGCAAGCGTTCGTTTGTAGTCTGGCAATCGTGCATAAAGCAGTAGTCAGTGGTGAGTGGTGATTTATCATTCACCACTCACCATTATTCATTCACCATTACTAAAGCGGCATTGGCGTATTCTGCCGTTTTAGGGTCTAAGCCCAATTGGGTTCGTAGTTTGCCGATGGTGCGAAAGAGCGATTTTTTGATTGTGCCGGCGGTGCAGCCCAATGATTCGGCGATTTCGTCGTAAGTCATGCCCTCTTGATGCTTGAGCAAAAAGATGAGCCGTTGTTGCGTGGTCAGGCCGCCCAGCGCGTGCCAGACGCGCCCCAAGAGGATGCGCCGTTCATAATCGCCGGCCCAATCGCCGGTTTCCGGTTCCCACTGGATGAGGTCGCCTTCCTCGTTTTCGCGCCAGATTTCGGGCGTCTCGTGTTCGCGGCGCGATTTGTGGCGGCGGCGGTCATTCAAAAAGCTGTTGATAGTAATTTGCCGCAACCAGGTGTAAAAACTCGACTCGCCGCGAAAACTGGCGATGGCCTTATACGCCCGCAACCAAACCTCTTGCGACAAATCTTCGGCGTCGTGGGCGTCCTGGCAATAGTGCGCCGCCAGCGCGTAAATGCGTCGCTGGTAGCGTTCGGCCAACAGGCAAAAGGCTTCGGTGTCGCCTTGCCGGGCCTGGCTAATTAGTTCACTTTCGCTTATCGGCATTCCTGACCTTGTGATTAGGGCCGGTCGGCGGCTACTAAAGCCTCACGCGCCGCACTGTCTTACAAAAGTTTAGACACCGCTTTGCGCCCGAC
>JAYVJN010000221.1:0-10254 GCA_043769325.1 Acidobacteriota bacterium | reverse complement strand
GGAATTATTGGGCGGGCGTTATCGGGTTTTGCAGTCCATCGGCAGCGGTGGTTGCGGGCTGGCGTGGCTCGTTGAAGATACCCATTTGCCGTCCAAAAGACGTTGTGTTATCAAACAGTTAAAGCCCGCCGTGAGTGACGAAACGGCGCGGCGCATCATCGCCGAACGCTTCTCGCGTGAGGCCGTCATTCTCGAAGAACTCGGCCTGCTCAGTGACCAAATCCCCGACCTTTACGATTTCTTCACCGAAAACGAAGAATTTTACTTGGTGCAGGAATGGATTGACGGCGAAACTTTGCAAGAGCGCGTGCGCCGCGCCGGAGTTTTGTCCGAAGCCGACACGCGCCACATTTTGACCAGCTTGCTGCGCCTTTTGGAAAAGGTTCACGCCAACGGCATCATTCACCGCGACATCAAACCCAATAATATTGTCTTACGCACCCGCGACGGTTTGCCGGTGCTGATTGATTTCGGCGCGGTCAAAGACCTTTACGCCACTGCCGTCAGTCCCGACGGCGTGACTTCGAGCAGTATCGTTATTGGTTCGCCCGGCTTTATGGCGTTAGAGCAAACGGCGGGCCGACCCGTCTATGCCAGCGATTTGTACAGCCTCGGCCTGACCGCGATGTTTTTGCTGACCGGCAAGCAACCAAAGGATTTAACCGATAAAAGCAGCGGCGAAATTCACTGGCGCGCAGATGCCGCGCCGGTGTCGCTTGAACTTTCCCAAGCCCTGGAACGCGCCACCCGCAACGCGCCACAAGAGCGTTTTCAGAGTGCCGGTGAAATGCTGGCAGTATTGGAAGATGACGAAAGAACGCGCGTGGCTATTCGCCAAGTTGAACCATTACCGCCGCTTGAGCCGCCTTTGGCTGAGACATATATTGCGCCGCCGCGCCGCGTTTGGCCGGCGTGGGCTTTGGTGGGCGTGTTAACCGTTGGTTGTGGCGCGGGCGGCTATTTTTACCGTCAGCAAAGCCGCGCCGCCGCGCAGACGCAAGCCGCTTTGAACAACGCGAACGCCGAACTTGCCCAAGCGCGGGAGGCCAAAGTTACCGCCGAAAAGCGCACGCGCGCCGCCGAAGATAAGGCGCGTAAAGCCGAACAAGCCGCCAAACAAATCTGGCGCGTCGCCACCATCGAAAACCAAACCGAAGCACCGGTTTCTTATGAAGTTCTCAACCCGGACGGCGGTTGGGATTCCTACACCATCGAACCCGCCGCCGCCCGCACGCATTGGCGGCTAAACACGGAAATCATGGTTAAGTTCAATCAAAACAACGGTTTTCTACGCCGCGAAAAGACTCAGGCATTGCGCGGGGCCACCACCGTGTTAGGCCATGAGCCAAACGAAGAAGAGCAAAACCGCGCCAAAGGATTTACTTTTAAGAAAGATGAAACGACAAGCGATATTGTATTAGCGGAAAGTTAAATTTGATGCTGGATAAAAGTGCCTAAGCGCACAATGGTAGAGCGGCGCAGAGCCCGGACTAATCAGCCATGATTTTGGCTTGACGGCTTTTATCCCAAGGGTCGGGTGTATAGAAATCGGAGAGTACAGTGCCGTTGTCGGCTTCGGTCAGGCGCACGGCGGCTGGTAAACGAGAGGCGAAAAAATCTGCCGGCGAACCGCTAAGTACGATTCGGCCCTCGTCAAGGAGTAACACCATTGCATCGGGCCGCTGTTCTGCGTTGTCGCGTATTTCCCAACTGCCCCCCGGATTTGTTTCGTAAGCAGAACGGTGAGCTAATAACTGAATCTCGCGCATACTTTTAGTGACATAGATTGAGGTGACTGCTTTCACATCGAGGGCGTAGATGAGCAGGTTCATTACCTGTAAAGCGTTAAGCGGGTCAAGGCCATTGACGGGTTCGTCGTAGAGCATGACGGGCGGCCAGCCGATGAGCGAACGCGCAACTTCCAAACGCCGCTCCATGCCGCCGGAAAGCTCTTCGGGTAATTTGTCCGCGTCATCTTGCAATCCGACAAAGCGCAACATAGCCAAAGTCTCTTGCTCGGTTTCTTCCCCGGGCCAGCCATGTTCAGACAAAGTAAAGGCGGTGTTTTCGTACACAGAAAGACCGGTAAAAGCAGCTTGTTCCTGAAATACCATCCCGATTACCCGGCCTCTCAATTCGAGCAACTCATCTTCTTCTAAGGTTTGCAATACTTGGCCCTGTAAAATCACTTGCCCGCTGTCGGGGCGCAACAACCCTAAGGCGAGACGCAGCAAGACGGACTTGCCCGCGCCGGATGCGCCGGTGACAAAAATCATCTGACCCCGCCGTAATGTAAAACTAACATCGCGCAATGCGGGCTGTCCGGCAAAGCTTAGTGAAACCTGGCGAAATTCAAGTAACGGAGCATCCTCGTTCATTTTTGCCACTCCTATTCATCAACTTGGGCCAAGCTATGTTCTCATAACACTGCGGAAATCCCCACAGAGAGGTGTGGAAAATTTCGCAAATGAAACTCACCGGACAAAAGGACAATGGGTGTAAACCCTTTCCTTGCACAATCCTGGGTTTGTTCTGGAATGGCACGCTTCTTGCACTAATAATAAACCAGACTGGGATGGCGGGTTTGCTTGGTGTTAGTTCTTTAACAACCCGCCGCAAACTTCCAACGGTCTTAGCCTAGGAGGTATAAAGCAATGACAAAAGAAGTAAAAACCAAACAAGAAATTGAAGAAACGACAACCCCGCTTGCGAAAACTGAAAATGTACTGCCATTTGCCGGTAGCCCGCTAACCTTTATGCGGCGATTTACCGAAGAGATGGACAAAGTCTTCACTGATTTTGGCTGGGGCGGCAGCCTGGCCCCGATGCTGGGCTTTGTTGAAAGGGAATTAGCCCCCGCGATGTGGTCACCAAAAGTGGAATTCGAGGAGCGCAATGGTCAATTTATTGCGCGGGCGGATTTGCCTGGGATTAACCGGAATGAAATTCACGTCGAGTTGGAAAAAGACGCGATGGTAATCAAAGGCGAACGCAAACAAGTTTCATCTGAGGAAAAGGATGGCTATTACCGTACTGAATGTAACTACGGTAGTTTTTACCGCCGTCTGCCGTTGCCGGCCCAGGCCGACACCGCAAATGCCTCGGCGGTTTACCGCGATGGCGTGTTGGAAATCACCATGCCTTTAACCAAGGTTGAACCAAACGTAAAACGGCTTGAGGTGAAAATTGAAGAAATGCCGAAAGTAAAGGCAGCCAAGCAATAGAGATTCGTGCCATGCCCTTACCGGGCGTCACGATTGCGCGAGGCGTCAAAACAGTGCGCCGACGCCTCGCGTCTTTATCGCTAAAAAAGTAATCGCCATGCAATCCATCAACCAACACCAGCTTTTAATCTGCGGTGAGAATGGGCCGAATGATAAAGCCAAACTCAACCGCTTACAAGAGGCAAACAAGCTCCTCAAGTCCGCTTGTACGCTCGACCACAAGGGTATAGTCGTTGCCGCGTCAATAAACAAACCTACCGAAACTTTGCGACCGCAAAAAATATTCTGGCGTTTTACCTCCCGCAACATCTTATGACCTGCCAAAATTGTGCGTAACGACTGCAACGCGGAGCGATTAGTAATTAGAAGTAATCACTCCGCGTTTGCCTTTTTGCCCGCAACCACCACATACGCAACTGTGGGTACTACGGTATTCTGTGCCAAAAGCTTGCGCTAGATTCACGGTCAAGTGGGCCGTTGAGTTGAAAAGGAACACTGAATAGAACAGAATGGCTTGTCAGGTTATGGGGTTAAGGCTAATTTCAGCTTGGGTAATGATTGTGGTAAGCGTTTTGCCAGCCGCTTGTGGGCGCCCTGTTATTGCTCCACAAAATAGTAGTTTGCCTCCACGAAGCGAAGTTGTCGCCTTGACAGATACCGACCAAGACGGCTTACCAGACGCGGCAGAATTATTCAATGCAAATGACCGCGAGAATTTTCGCACCTGGTTTACCGCCGTCGCCGAACAACAATTTTACCAACTGAGCCAAGCCTGGAACGCGGAGCAACGCGATTGCGCCGGCCTGGTGCGTTTTGCCTGGCGTGAAGCTTTACGCAAACATGACCGCGCCTGGCTGCAAAAAATGGGGGAAAACTTTAGGCCCCTGGCCCCGGATGTAAACGCTTACAGTCTGGAAAAAAGCGTCTTGGGCGAAAAGTTGTTCCGTACTCGTAGCGGCGCGTTTACGCCCGATGATTTACAAAACGGCGCGTTCAGCGAATTTGCCGACGCCGGAACACTCAAACAGTTTAACGCCAAATTTATTAGCCGTGACGCGAGGCAAGCCCAGCGCGGTGATTTATTGTTCTATTTTCAACCATTTACACAGAAGTACCCGTATCATCTGATGATTTACTTAGGCGTTCAGGGAGTGCGCCAGTCACCGGACGCTGATTGGGTTGTCTATCACACCGGCGGTTCGGCAACGGATAAAGGCGAAGTGCGGCTTGTGCGGCTGGCATTGTTGGCGCAACACCCCAATCCGCGCTGGCGGCCCGAAGTCAACAACAAAAATTTCCTGGGGTTCTACCGGCTGAATATCTTGCAATGAAAGCGGCTGGGAGCGCGCGCATCCCTGCGTGCCGCTGTGTCATGCTCGAACAATAATTGAATACGGGCATTGTTTCAGCCTCGTAACTTGTTAGCGCACATTGGCTCACGCCTATAAGGAGTTCGCGGCACGCAAGATGCGCGCGCTACAAGTAAAAAAGTCGGCAAGTGTTTGAGGGTTTTGCGTCTCGGCAGAGGCGTCGTAATATCTCCCCGATATTTATTCGCAAGCGTAAGGATGACAATGATGAAAGCGATGAAACGCACCGGATTTAACACGGCGGGCAAAAAACCGCAGATATTGAATAATAACTCGCAATCTTGGCGGCGCAGGGCTGGAGCCTTCGCCGTTTTTGCTTTTATCGGGTTGGCTTTAACGGTTTTTGCCTGGCGCGGCGAAGCGGCCCCGCCCGCCGTCGCGTTGCCAGAGCCCGCCGCGACGCCCAAAGCGCAACCGGCGGCAGAAGTCAACGAAGGCTTTTTCTCTTTGACCGCCAACCGCACTTACGGTACGGCCAACAGCCCTCGCGTGTGGTTGGATTACCGCAATTTGGGCGAGATTGATTTTCGCGTCTATCGCTTGCAAGACCCTGCCAAATTCTTCCGCACGCTGGAAAATAAACACCAGATGGGCGAAGAAGAAAAGGACGAGGCCGCCGGTAAACTCTCTGCACCAAGCATTATGGAAGCAATGCGGAGTTTCAAGGACAACATTTTCCGCAAAGTCCGTAATTTCGTCCGCGAGCAGATTGATTGGGAAACGCGGCGCGACCTCAACCGTTATATTGACCGCAAAGGAGACGCGGTGCGACGCCCGCTGAACGTCGCCGATTACGCCCGTGTGCCTTTGCTGAACCCGGGCCAGATGGTTAGTTCGTGGCGCGAACGGCTGCCCGAAAAAGTGGACGAATACGACCGCCGCATGGTTCCTTTGGGCAAACGCGAACCTGGCGTCTATCTCGTTGAAGCTGTGAGTGGCGGTCTGCGCGCTTACACCGTCGCTATTGTGAGCGATTTAGTGATGGTCAATAAAACCTCGCCGCGCGGCGAAGTTTTTGTCCACGCCATCCACCGCAAAACGGGCGCGGCGCGTAACGGCGCGACGGTGGAAGTGGTGAAAAATAAACAGGTTGTCGCCAATGGCGCAACCGACGGCAACGGCAATTTTTCCTCATCAATACCGCAAGCCAAACCGACGCCGCCGCCGCGCAATTCTGTCAGCGAAGAAAAGCGCGACGATTACCTCGTCATGGCGACAGAAAACGGCCACTTCGCCATCTCCGACCTCTACCAATTTTCTTATCAGGACGAGGAAGACAAGAGCGACGTAAACCTGCGCGGCTACATTTACACTGACAGGCCCGTCTATCGGCCCGGCCACAAAGTCAGTTTCAAGGGCATCTTGCGTGACTTGCGGCCCGACGGTTACGCTTTGTTAGCGCAGAAAACCGTGAGCGTCACGATTGAGGACGGGGACAACACCAAATTATTGACCCGCGCTTTTCCGCTCACGCCACGCGGCACTTTTAGCGGCGAATTGCTCTTGCCGGCGGCGGCCAAACTCGGTGGTTATTCCATCACGGCGAACGCCGGCGGCGCGTCAACCAACGGCTATTTTGAGGTTGACGAGTACAAAAAGCCGGAATACAAAGTCGCTGTCACCGCCCCGCAGAAATTTATCAAAGTGGGTGAGAAAACCCGTTTCCAAGTTGAGGCAAAATACTTTTTCGGCGCGCCCGTCGCCAATGCTGAAGTGAAATACTACGTCTATCGCAGCCGTTATTACCCGAATTGGTGGAGCGACGGCGACCAGGAAATCGAAGGCGAAGGAGAGTCGCCAGACCAATACAACGACGATTACAGCTACAACAGCGAAACCGTCAAAGAAGGCACGGGGACAACCGACGCGCAGGGCCGTCTGTTCGTGGATTTCGACGTGCCGCAACCGGACGCCAAGCAAGGCGGTTACGATTTTCAATATAAATTAGAAGCGAATGTGACCGATTCTGCTCGCCGCGCTATCGAAAGTAGCGGCAGTTTCGTTGCCATTCGCAGCAACATCAAAGCCAGCGTTACCGCCTCGCGGTGGATTGTCAAACAAGGCGAAACGACGCGCCTGGTGGTGCGCGCCTCGGACTTTGAAGGCAAACCCGTTGCCGCGCCCGTGCGTCTGCAATTTGTTGAGCGCACTTGGGAAAAGGTCAAAAAGAAATATGACGATGGCACGGAATACGACTCTTACGCGACTAAAGACAAGGACTTAAACTCCGTCAATGTAACAACTTCCGCGCAAGGTGAAACCGTTTACGAATATACTCCCGACCGCGCCGGTTCTATAATTATCAAATCGTTCGTCATTGATAACGGCAAGGAAATCGAATCTTTGGGCGAATATCTGTGGGTTTCGGGGCGCGATGAAAGCTACACTTACAGCTACCCGAATTACGGCTCAATCACGATGATTCCCGACAAAAAATCGTACCAACCGGGCGAAACCGCCAAAGTTCTGGTCATGTTGCCAACGGAAAACGCCAATTTGTTTGTGACTACCGAATTGCTGAACGTCATGTCGGCCCGCAATGTGCAGGTAAAGGGCCGTTCCGTCGTGATTGATGTGCCGATTGAAGCGAAATACGCGCCTAACATCTTTCTTAATATCAGTTACGTTCAGGATAACGAGCTCTATACCGACGACCAGATGCTCGCCGTGCCAGCCCGCGAAAAGACTTTGGATGTGACGCTGATACCCGACAAAAAAGAGTATCAGCCCCGCGAAACTGTGACTTACCAAGTTGTGGCGCGTAATTCCGACGGTTCGCCCGCCACCGGCGCGGAAATCAGCGTGGGCGTGGTTGATGAAGCCATTTATAGCATTCGCGGCGATTATGACAATATCAAACGCGAGTTTTACGGGCGGCGTTACAATGAGGTGGAAACCAATTTCACGACCTCGTTTTACTTTGAAGGTTACGCCGGCGCAAAACCCGCGACCATCGCGCAAAACGGCAAACGCCCCAACAACTTAGCCGATTTCAAGAACGAACAATTGGTTGAGCCGACGGTGCGGAAAAACTTCAAAGACACGGCTTTTTGGCAGCCCGCCGTCATCACCGGCGCGGACGGCACGGCAAAAGTCGCCGTCAAATTGCCAGATAATTTGACCACCTGGCGGGCGACGGCCCGCGCCATTACCGCCGACACCAAAGTCGGGCAGACCGTCACCCGCGTCTTGGCGCGTAAGGGCGTGATTATCCGTCTCGCCACGCCTCGCTTCGTCACGGCGGGCGACACCGTGACGCTATCCGGCATTGTCCACAACTATTTAGGCGCAGACAAACGCGCCCAAGTCTCGCTCACTGTAACAGGCGGCGGGCAGATTTTAGACAACGCCACACAGAGCGTGACCGTTCTGAAAAACGGCGAACAGCGCATAGACTGGCGCGTTTCGGCCCCGCAACAGTCGGGCGAACTCGTGTTGCTGGCGAAAGCCCTGACCGACACGGAATCGGACGCGGTGCAGATTCCTTTGCCCGTGCAGCCGCGTGGTTTGCGTCAAAGCAACAGCGCGGCGGGGATTTTCTCCGAAGATAACGCCCAACAAGAGTATAACTTAGACATTCCGGCGGACGCCGACGCAACGGCCCGCACGCTCCGCATCGAAGCCGCGCCGTCAGTCGCCGCGTCGCTCTTTGGCGCGTTGGATTATCTGACCGGCTATCCTTACGGCTGCGTCGAGCAAACCATGTCGCGCTTCTTGCCTACGGTCATCGTCGCGCAAGCCCTGAAAGACGTGAAATCCGCCAAACTGGAAGACAAAGACAAGCTGAAAGACAAGGTAGATAAGGGTTTAGAACGTCTCTACAATATGCAGCACGACGACGGCGGCTGGGGTTGGTGGAAAAATGACGAAACCGATCCGTTTATGACCGCCTACGTTGTGGACGGCCTGAAACAGGCTGAACTCGCCGGTTTCGACATTGACAACACGCGCCTCACACGCGCCCGCGTGAAACTGAAAGAATTGCTCGGCGTGGCGATAACCAACGACCAATTCGACGTGGTTTATCGCGCTAACACCCGCGCCTACATGGTTTACGCCTACGTCATAAGCGGCGATTCCGACGCGGCAATAGTCAATGAACTTGTAGCGCAGGAAGATTCGCTGACGCACTATGGCCGCGCTTTGTTGGCCCTTGCGCTGCATCACCGCAAGGACGCCCGCGCCGCGCAACTCGCGGAAAAAATCGCCCAGAAAGCGGTTAGCGACAAACAGGGAACTGAAACCGCCTGGCAACGCAACTGGACGGATTATCGCAAACAACAACGCACCGAACCGGACGTGGAATCCACCGCGCTTTCGCTCAAAGCGTTGTCGCGCATCACGCCGAACAACCCTTTATTGCCCAAAGTGGCGCGTTGGTTAGTGACGCATCGCAAGTTTGGTTACTACTGGGATTCGACCAAAGCGACGGCCTTCGCTATTTCGGGGCTGACCGATTATCTCAAGGCTAGTCAAGAGCTTACGCCGGATTACACGGTAGAAATTTACGTCAACGGCGCACTCGTGCAAACTCAACGCGCAACCGCCGCCAACGCCGCGACGCCCTTTGTTTACGAACTCAAAGGCGCGAATCTGGCGGCGACCAACCGCGTGCGCGTGGTGAAAAAAGGGCGCGGCAATCTTTACTTGACCGCCGGATTGGATTACTACGCCGGCAACGGCGACGTAGCGGCGGCGGGCGAAAATGGCTTGCAACTGACCCGCGAATACCTGCGTCTGACCTTGCAAGAGGCCAATGGCAAATACACCTGGAAACTCGACCCGCTCACGGGCGAAGTAAAAACCGGCGACCTGCTCGTCTCGCGCCTCCACGCGAAAGGCATGGCTGGGCAGTACATGATGATTGAAGACCCGATTCCCGCCGGGGCCGAACAGCTTTACACCGTGGGCGGCCTGAATCTGGATTACAGCGAGAGAAATTGGAGCGATTGGTACAGTTCCCGCGAATTCCGCGACAACCGCACCGTCTATTTCTTGCGCTGGTTTGACGGCGACGCCACTTTCCAATACGCCTTGCGCGTCATCAACCCCGGCGACTTCCGCCTCGTCCCGGCGCGCGCCGAATTTATGTACGACCCGGATGTGAAAGCTAATTCGGAAAGCGGCGCAGTGCGCTTCGCTGACAAATAGAAGAGGAGAAGAGGAGAAGAGAAGAAGAGGAGAAGAGGAGAAGAGGAGAAGAGGAGACAATGAAAGCTGAAGCCACCGTAACGCGGAGCGTATCTCCCACTCTCCTTTTCTCCTCCTCTTCTCTTCTATCCATCCTGCGCGATAAACGCAGCCTGGCCGCGCTTTACGCCGTTTTGCTCGCCTTACTTGGAGTTTCATGGTTCTTTGTCACTTCGCGTGAGTCCACTCTCTTTGAGGTGTTTCTCACTTTTGCCTTGCCCGTTGTCATTGTCGCGCTCTTCTTTTTTTTGCAAGCGATGTGCGTATGTTACGAGGCCGGCGGCGCGGTTGGCGAATTGCTCCTACGCGCCTGGCGGATGTGGCCGAAATTACTCGCGGTCAGTGCGCCGCTGCTCGTACTCGTAGGCTTGTGGTTTTTCGTTACGATACGACTTCCCGTTCCCGCGTTTCTGTCACTTATTTTACTGGCCTTATTACCTTTATTGGCGATTCAAATGTGGCTGGCGGCG